>NZ_JAUYGL010000143.1 GCF_030689745.1 Devosia sp. | reverse complement strand
CTACTTGCGCTCAGCGTTGCTCCGCCATGTGTCCGTTCAACGTAACCACGCTCCGCCAGATAGTCCAGATCGCGGCGCACAGTCGACGGCGAAGCAGCCATCGCCTCCGTGAGCTCGGGAATGGATGCGGCACCCCTGACGCGCAGGTGCTCCAGAATGGCCGCGTGTCGCTGAGCCGGAATGCGTTCCACCCGTGGCATTCGCGAGCGATCCCGGTCAGATGCGTTGAGCTGATTGTTCGTCAATGTGAACCCCTTTATCATCGGCAAAGTATCAGAATTTTACCGACGCCTGTCAACGAAATGATCAAAATAATTCAAAAAACACCATCTATGCTTGACACATTTGGTGTTGCCATTCAAATTCCGTCACTGGAGAGGGTGGCGCGCCATTGCGGCATCGCAACAATGGAGGAAAGATCACATGTATTACCGAAAAGCTGTCGCAGCCGCCTTGGGCACTGCCGTTCTTCTCGCCGGCCTACCAGCGCTGGCCGCCGATACGCAGTGGACCTATTACACCTATTTCGGCGCCAACGATAAGCCGACCCAGTTGCATCGGGCCTTTGCCGAAGATGTTTTGAAGGCCAGCAACGGACGGCTCAAGATTGATGTCTTTGCATCCGGCGAACTACCATACAAATCATCGGACGTCCTCAAGGCAGTGGCGACCGCCCAGATCCAGATGGGCGATGCAGCTATCGGCTCGGTGGCTGGCGATGTCCCCGAGCTGAACGCTCTGTCGATGCCATTTTCCTGCACTTCGATCGACAAATTCTATGACAAGGCCGTCGCTGTTGCACAGCCCTATCTTGAAGAGGTCTTCGAAGGCAAATTCGGTGCTGTCCCGTTGATGCAGTGGGTCATGCCGCCGCAGCAGCTCTGGCTGCGCGAGCCGATTGATAGCATTTCCGGTCTCAAGGGCGTCAAGGCCCGTGCCTGGAACCGTGAGCAGGTGCAGATGATGCAATTGCTTGGCGGAACCGGTGTGACAATCACCCCGGCAGAAGTGATCCCGGCGCTGCAGCGCGGCGTGGTAGATGGAGCATTTACCGCCGCGGTCCCCGCGCTGGACTGGAAGTTCAACGAGGTAACCAAGTTTGGTTACATGATGAACGTCACGCTGGCCCATCAGGTTGCCACGGTAAACAAGGCAGCTTTCGATGCGCTTCCCGAAGACCTCCAAACATTGCTGCGCGACAAGGCCGCCGAATGGGCGCCGAAATATCGTGAAGCCATGATCCAAGGCGACAAGAGTGCGCGGGCTGCCCTCACGGAGGCCGGGATGACGCTGCACGACGTGACGCCGGAAGAGGAAGCCGAACTCCGTTCGGCAACCCGTTCGATATGGGATGACTGGACCAAGCAGAATGGCCAAAAAGCCGGACAGATGCTCAGCGATGTTGCGCAGGCCTGCGAATAGATGAAATCGGGGGCTGCCGGTGGAATTGTCGCTGGCAGCCCAACCTGCATTTTCCTCGTGACAGGGATGAAGCCGTGACCAGTTTCGCGCGTCTGTTTGTTGCCATAGGCAAAGGGTTAGACTGGATGGGTGAATGGTTTGTCGGACTCGCTTCCCTCCTGCTTCTCGCCATGGGAATTTTGATCAACGTTGAAGTCGTTGGTCGATATTTTTTCAATTTCTCGACGCTGATATCCGATGAGTACAGCGGCTATCTGTTTTCCTGGATGACGCTGATCTGCTTCTTCGATGCGCTCAGAACAGACCGGCTGCTGCGCGTTGACGCCCTTGTTACAGGTTTACGGGGCAAGATACGGGATGTGCTGGGGGTGCCGGCCGCATTGATCGGTCTGGGCGTCTCCGTGATCCTGACGCAGGCGACCTACACCATGTGGCATACCAACTGGATGTTCGGTTCGGTGTCACTGCAGCCATCGCAGACCCCGCTTTACATTCCTCAGATGATCATGCCTCTCGGCTTCGGCCTTCTGTCTCTGGGGTATCTGGAACGGCTTGTAGCCGCCGTATTGCGGCTGACAGGGCAGTTGCCCCAACAGGGAAAACATCCACAATGAGCTGGGAAATCGCGCTTCTGATCTATGGGGTCATTGTTATCCTCTGTCTCCTGGCCGGAATCGAAATCGGCGTGGCCATGGCGCTGGTCGGGATCGTCGGTGTCAGCTTTGTTTCCGGCTCGCAGCTGTGGCCGACATTTGGCGACATCATCTGGAACACCACCAATACCTTCACCCTTGTCTCGATTCCGCTTTTTGTGCTGATGGGAGAAATCATCCTGCGCAGCGGTCTGTCCCGGCGGTTTTATGCGGGCATCTCACATTTGCTGGCGCCTTTTCCCGGAGGACTGGCCCACAGCAACATTCTGGGCTGCGCGGTGTTCTCTGCATTGGCCGGATCATCAATGGCGACAGCGATGACTGTCGGCACCGTGGCCGTGCCGGAGATGCGCAAGCGGGGGTACAACGATGCCCTGACGCTCGGGACCCTAACTGGAGGTGGATGCCTGGGAATTCTGATTCCTCCGAGCATTCCCATCATTGTCTACGCCTCCATTGTCCAGGAAAGTGTCGTCGACTTGTTCATCGCCGGCATAGTGCCGGGCCTCCTGCTCGCGTTTCTCTTCATGGTCTATGTCGCGATGGTGTCGCTGCTCCGGCCGGAGATGGCTCCGCGAGCACCCGAGCGTCCGTCCATGGCAGTCATCATCGGTGGGCTGGGCGATACGATCCCTGTGGCGTTGCTGATCCTGGCAATTGTCGGCGGCATGTATTTCGGCGTGGTGACGCCTACTGAAGCGGCAGCCTTCGGTTGTTTGCTCGCCACCCTAGTCGCGCTGCTTTACCGTGATCTGACGCTGGCCTCGTTCCGCGCGGCTCTTCGCAATTCAGTCCTGACTAGCTGCGTAGTTCTGTTCATAACCATCAGCGCCCAGATTCTCAGTTTCGCCATCACCACCTCCGGCATTGGTCGCGGCATAGCCGACGTTCTGGCGCATGCAGGCGTTGGCCCGTTGCTGTTTTTCTGCCTACTCTTCCTGCTCTACTTGGTCATAGGCATGTTTCTTGACGGCCTGTCGATCATGTTGCTGACTGTTCCGATCCTCTATCCCAGCATGATTGCTGCGGGATTTGACGGCATTTGGATCGGTATTGTTCTCGTCGTGTTTATCGAACTGGGTGCGCTCACGCCGCCGATGGGGCTCAATCTCTTCGCAGTCAAGTCCATTGTCCCGGAGACTAGCTTGGGAAAAATAGGGATGGCGTCTCTGCCATTCGCGCTGATCATCGCGGGATTTGGCTTCCTGCTATATGCATTTCCAGAAATCGTCTTGTTCCTCCCGAACATGATGAGAGCACACTGACGGCAACCGAGAAGGTTGTTTGAGGAGAATGCCCATGTTTGCTGCCCCACCGGTTATCGAAACCGAAGTCTTCACCACCATGCCTGATCGTTATCGCTCCCCGGCGCGGCGGTCGGAATGGCTGGAGCAACAACCTCCAGGCAATCCGACCCATTCCTTGATAGAAGGTCCGTCCTTTGATCGAAAAGGCAATTTGTACACGGTCGATATTCCGTTCGGTCGGGTTTTTCGGATCTCGCCGCAGGGCGAATGGACGCTTGTCACCGAATATGACGGCGAACCGAACGGATTAAAGATCCATCGAGATGGGCGAATCTTCATTGCAGATTACAAGAACGGGATCATGCTGCTCGATCCCGACAGCGGCGCGGTTACGCCTGTTCTCCAGCGTGTCAACCTTGAACGCTTGAAGGCCGTCAATGACTTGGTCTTCGCCTCAAACGGGGATCTCTACTTCACCGACCAAGGGCTGACCGGACTTCATGATCCGACAGGGCGTGTGTTTTGCCTCCGGGAAGACGGACGCATCGACTGTCTGCTCGACAATGTTCCCAGCCCCAATGGCATCGCGCTCAATCCCAATGAGACGCAACTCTATGTGGCGGTGACCCGGGCCAATTCCATCTGGCGGGCACCGCTCATGCCGCACGGACGGGTGGCAAAGGTGCAGAACTTCATACAGATGTCCGGCGGCGGCGGTCCGGACGGACTGGCAGTTGACGCCGAAGGCAGTATCTTCGTTGCCCATATCGGGCTCGGCGCAGTTTGGATGTTCACCAACCAGGGTGAGCCTGCCTACCGCATCAAATCATGCCGTGGACTGCACAATACGAATATGGCCTTCGGTGGCCAAGACAACCGTGACCTCTTTATCACTGAATCCGAATCTGGCACGATTTTGAAGGCACGGATGCCGGTGCCCGGGGTGACGATGTTTTCACATCTATGAAACGACCCTTGCGTATTTCGCGGAACTTGCGGATTGATTTCACGATAGTGGGCAGGTTGGTCAAAAAGGTCCATTGGATCTGACCAGAGACCAAACTCTCCTCCAGCCACTTGGAGAAATCGCCGGTTTCGCGGACGGTATCGTACCCACTGCCTTTTCCATGGCCGTAGCGGCGCCCGGCTGGTTGCTGGCAGGCTACATCGCGATGCACTTCTCCAACCGGTTTCTGTCTGGTTTCGTGCATCCGCCGGGAGATGCGCAGGTGGATTTTGGCGAGGCAATAGCCATCATCGGCGGCGTTCGTCAGAAGATCCATTTCTTGCTTCTTTCTCTTTTGCCCATCGGATTCTCCTGTCACGCTGAAAGCCGGCAGAAAGCCTGTCCATTTTTTCGAAGTAAGTCCAGTTATAAGCAGATCGCGATAAGGGATCGGCTTGCGGTTTTTTGCGCGGGAATGTGCCTTCGTGCTGGCGGTCAGAGAGGCGGAGGGGCCTTGATAGCTCCTTGACACCTTCAATTCCGAGACATACCGTCAGGGAAAATCAGACAAAATAATGAGGAGACCTAGCCAATGTTCTTGGCGATAATCCGGGTGAGTGCGATGAACTTTACATGAGCATCGTGCTGAAAGCGGAAGGCCTGACCAAGGAATTCAAGGGCTTTGTGGCTGTCAAAAAGGTCGACCTTGAGGTCGAAGAGGGAACGATCCACGCGTTGATCGGTCCCAACGGCGCAGGCAAAACCACCTGTTTCAACCTGCTGACCAAGTTTCTGCAGCCGACGGCGGGACGCATCACCTTTCAGGGTCGTGACATCACCAACATGTCGCCTGCCGACATTGCGCAGCTCGGGATGGTGCGGTCCTTCCAGATCTCGGCGGTGTTTTCCGATCTGACGGTTCTCGAGAATGTGCGGATCGCATTGCAACGCAAACGTGGCGAAAGTTTCGATTTCTGGCGGTCGGAAAAGATGCTGTCGCAGTTCGATGATGATGCCCGCGGCTATATCGAGGATGTCGGACTGGGCGAATTCACCAACCACCGTGCCGGCGAGCTGTCCTATGGGCGCAAGCGGGCGCTGGAGATTGCAACCACGCTGGCGCTCGATCCTGGAATGATGCTGCTTGACGAGCCCATGGCCGGCATGGCCCAGCAGGACGTGGAGCGGATCTCGGCGCTGATCCGCAGGATCGCCAAGAACCGCACCGTGCTGATGGTCGAGCACAATCTGTCGGTCGTGGCCGATCTTTCCGACAAGATCACCGTGCTTGCGCGCGGCGAGGTCTTGGCGGAGGGCGACTATGCGACCGTCTCGAAATCGCCCGCGGTGATCGAAGCCTATATCGGAGCCGAGCATGGGTGAGACCTTGATCCAGACCGATAGGGTGGCGCCAAGCGCCGACGCCTTGCTGACAGTCAGCGGCCTGAACGGGTGGTATGGCGAGAGCCACGTCCTGCATGGCGTCGAGTTCGATGTGAAGCAGGGCGAGGTCGTCACGCTGCTGGGGCGCAACGGCGCCGGTAAGACATCGACCTTGTGCGCGATCATGGGCCTCTTGGGCAAGCGCACCGGGTCGGTCAAGCTCTTGGGCACGGAGACCATCGCCTTGCAGCCGCGCCATATTGCGCGGCTTGGCATCGGGTTCTGCCCGGAAGAGCGCGGCATCTTTTCGTCCCTCAATGTCGAGGAAAACCTGATGCTGCCGCCGCGCATCGCCGAGGGCGGACTGACCGTGGAACGGATCTATCAGCTGTTTCCCAACCTTCTGGAGCGCCGCCGCAGTCAGGGCACCAAGCTGTCCGGCGGAGAGCAGCAGATGCTGGCAATCGGCCGCATCCTGCGGACCGGCGCCAAACTGCTGTTGCTCGATGAGCCGACCGAGGGCCTTGCCCCGGTGATCGTGCAGCAGATCGGCGCCACGATCCGCGAACTGAAGCAGGAGGGGTTTACGATCGTGCTGGTCGAGCAGAACCTGCGGTTCGCCGCATCGGTTGCCGACCGGCATTGCGAGGTCGAGCAGGGCCGAGTGATCGACATGATCCCCAACACCGAACTCGACAACAATATCGACAAGTTGATCGGCTATATGGGGGTGT
>NZ_JAUYGL010000134.1 GCF_030689745.1 Devosia sp. | reverse complement strand
AAACCCTCTCGGGGGCGAGAAATCGAATGGCGTGCTACTTCATTTCCAGCATCAGCGTGGTCCATTCCTTGCGCTGCAGCGTCTGGGTCAGGGTCATGCCCTGACGGGCATAGGCGTTGATCACGCCACGCGCCTGATGCTCCAGAATCCCGGATAGAACAATGCTCGCGCCCTTTTGTGCTGCCTTGCCGACCGAGGGCGCCAGCGCCATTAGCGGGCCGGCCAGAATATTGGCGACGATCAGGTCATAGGGGCCGTTTTGCGTTATTGTGGAATGGGTTAGCCCAGTGGCCTCGACAGCAACGATCAACGTGCCGACGCCGTTCTGCTCGGCATTGGCGATGGTGGTGGAGACCGAAATCGGGTCGATATCGCTGGCAATCACCGGGGTCTTGGTGCGCTTGGCCAGGGCAATGGCCAGCACGCCGGTGCCGGTGCCGACATCGATCATGTGGCGCGGCTTGCGGCGCTTGAGCAGCAGGTTGATGGCCTCGAGGCACCCGGTGGTGGTCTCGTGGTGGCCAGTGCCAAAGGCCTGCGCCGCATCGATCCGTATTGCCGTCAGCCCGCTGGGCACGGGTCCGGTTTCGTGGCTGCCATAGACATAAAAGCCGCCGGCCGTCACCGGGGCTAGCCCCTCCAGCGATTTGGCCACCCAGTTGATTTCGGGATCAATCCGGGAAACTGAAAATTCCACTTCAATGCCAAGGGTTTGGCGGGCCAGTTCAACAAAGGCTGCAAGGTCGGGCGGGCTGTCACAGGCCGCCTCGAAGTACCATTGGCCGGTGTCTTCATTCTCGTGCGCCGAGGCGGTCAGCGCCAGATCATCGCGCTCCATCACCGCATCGACCAGTTCATAGGCCTGATCCTTGGTGAGCGGGGCAGAGAGCTGATCGACGGACATGGCGGTTTCCTCAGGTTTCGCGCCTTGTTGCGCCATCGGCCCGCGGGCGTCAATGCGAACTTGTCCCCACAGCTCCAGAGCGGGCTTGTGCTGAGGGCAGGCAAGCCGGCAAGCGACGCGCTACGGAAAGGATCAGAGCTTCACGGCGGTCCCGGAAATCGACACCATCAGCATCGAGCCACCCTGGCCGACGACTTCATAATCGAGGTCGACGCCAACCACGGCGTCGGCGCCCATGCGCTCGGCCTC
Organism: Devosia sp.; assembly: GCF_030689745.1. GTDB lineage: Bacteria > Pseudomonadota > Alphaproteobacteria > Rhizobiales > Devosiaceae > Devosia > Devosia alba. Next base: position 2,859 of record NZ_JAUYGL010000134.1, on the reverse strand, counting down.
GAAGCGCAGTTCTTCATAGGCCTGGCGGCGCGCATCGCGCAGCGCGCCCTCATAGGCCCCGGCGCGACCACCGACAATGTCGCGAATGCCGGCAAACAGATCCTTGAAGATATTGGCGCCGACGATCACCTCGCCGGTGACAATGCCCAGATATTCGCGGACGGGCCGGCCTTCGAGGGTGGGGGTGGTGGAGATGATCATGGTGCGCCTTCTGCAGCTGTCTCGCTAGGAATTTCTAAGCGCTCGACTCGAAGAACATCAAGTGCGATCCCCATGCCGATAGCCGATGTTGAGGTAAACACTTTGGCTCCCCGTTCGATCAACAATTGCAATGGAACACCATTTGCATTCGATAGCGGCATAAGCATCGACTGCCACGCTAGTAACGCCAAATGTACTAGCATCGAAGCGATAAGGGCTTCCCGACTGCCTTTGTTGATATCTGGAGCCTTCAGTCGAGGGTCGGTCTCTATAGCTTCGAGCCACGCAGTCGACTGATTCAGCAACTTTTTTATCTCTGTCTCATCGGGGTTTTCAGGTGCTTCGGCGTGGGCAATCCGGTTTCTCATTTTACGAAGTTCATCGAAATAACTTAAGCAGTCGTCGCTGATAAAGTCTGAGATGGCCGCAATTTTCAGCCTCTTGTTAAAGTCCCCTAGTGGGCCAAGCGGGCCCAAGAGGGTTTGCATTTCTATTTGCGGACGTTTTTCCCTTTTGAACATTTCTATTAATAGGTTGTCCGCAATTCCGACTGCTGCAAGCACGGCGTATCTCGGTTCGGCCTCGACCAGCGTTGACAGTTTTTGCCTGAACCGATCGCTGTCAAAAGGGAAAGCAGCAGACTCCGAGTCAATTTTTTCAGCGACCCTTTGGTGAATTCCGCGCATGTAGTTCTTGAAAAACTCAATGCCATTTCTTTCGACAAGCGAAAGTGCGGATCCGTCTATCTGTTCGTACCAATCCAATTTTTGGCGACGCATGCCTCACCCCTTGGTAACAAAACTCTCCAGCACCTTCTTTCGCCCGGCTTTTTCGAAATCGATGGTCAGCTTGTTGCCCTCGATGGCGGCGATGGCGCCGTAGCCGAATTTGAGGTGGAAGACGCGTTCGCCGAAGGTGAAGGCGGATTTGTCGTTGCCGATATCAACGGAGCGGGCGACCAGATCGCCGTCAATGGTCATCGGGCCGGCGCTCTTGCGACTGGCCTGCTGGGCGCGGGCGCGCTGCCAGCCGGGGGTTTCGTAGACGCTCTCGAAGGGGTCAGCCTTGTTGAAGCGGCTGGAGGCCCCTCCGCCATAGCCATAGCCGCCATAGGAGGAGCCGGTATCGGTGACTTCCACCGCGTCGGCCGGCAGTTCATCGAGAAAGCGGGATGGAATGGCTGATTGCCAGAGGCCGTGGATGCGGCGGTTCTGCGCGGCGGAAATGCGTACGCGCTTGCGGCCGCGGGTAATGCCGACATAGGCGAGGCGCCGCTCTTCTTCCAAGCCCGCGCGGCCGGATTCATCCATCGAGCGCTGGCTGGGGAAGGTGCCTTCCTCCCAGCCGGGCAGGAAAACGGTGTCGAATTCCAGTCCCTTGGCGCCATGCAGCGTCATGATGGTGACGGCATCAGCGGCGTCGGTATTGTCACGGTCCATGACCAAGGCAATGTGTTCGAGGAAGCTGCCCAGGGTATCGAACTCCTCCATGGCGCGGCTGAGTTCCTTGAGGTTTTCCTTACGGCCCTGTGACTCGACGGACTTGTCGACCGTGAGCATGTCGGTATAGCCGCTCTCTTCGAGGATCTGCTCGACCAGCTCGAAGGGCCGCAGGGTCTGGGCCTGCATGGCCCAGAAATCGAACTGGGCCACTAAAGCGCGCAACGTAGTGCGCTGCTTGGGCTTGAGGTCCTCGGTATCGACCAGCATGCGGATGGCCGAGAGCAGGGGCACGTTGGCGGCGCGGGCAGCGCTGTGCAGCAGTTGGACGGTGGAATCGCCGAGGCCGCGCTTGGGCACATTGATGATGCGGTCGAGCGCCAGATCGTCTGCAGGCTGGGCGACGAGGCGGAGATAGGCCAAGGCGTCGCGGATTTCCTTGCGCTCGTAAAAGCGCGGGCCGCCGATGACGCGGTAATTGAGGCCCAGGGTGATGAAGCGTTCTTCGAATTCGCGCATCTGGAAGGAGGCACGCACGAGGATGGCCATGGAATTGAGCGGATCGCCGTCGCGCTGATATTGCTCGATCTGCTCGCCGATGGTGCGCGCCTCTTCCTCGCTGTCCCAGACCTGGGTGACGGCGACCAGCTCGCCCTGTTCGGCCACATCGGTCTGCAGCGTCTTGCCGAGGCGGCTTTCGTTGAAGGCGATGATGTTACTGGCGGCCTTGAGGATATTGGCGGTCGAGCGGTAATTGCGCTCGAGCTTGATCACCTTGGCGCCGGGAAAATCCTTTTCGAAGCGCAGGATATTGTCGACCTCGGCACCGCGCCAGCCATAGATGGACTGGTCGTCATCGCCGACGACGCAAATATTGGCTTGGCTGGCGGGTTTTCCCTGCGCCAGGAGGCGCAGCCAGAGATATTGGGCGGTATTGCTGTCCTGGTATTCGTCCACCAGCATATATTTGAACTTGCGGTGATAGTCGGCCAGCACGTCGGGATTTTCGCGGAACAGGCGGATGCATTCGAGCAGCAAATCGCCGAAATCGGCGGCGTTGAGGGATTTGAGCCGCGCCTGATAGGCATAATAGAGCTTGCCGCCCATGCCATTGGCATAGGAGCCGCTATCGGCCACCGAAACGTCCTTGGGCAGCAGGCCCTTGTTCTTCCAGCCATCCATCATCGAGGCGAAGAGCTTGGCTGGCCAACGCTTTTCG
>NZ_JAUYGL010000027.1 GCF_030689745.1 Devosia sp. | reverse complement strand
TCAACCGCGATTGGGTCGAAGTGGAAGCGGGGGATTTCATGTGGCTGCGCGCCTTCTGCCCCCAGGCCTGCTATGCCGGTCCCGGCCGCTTCCGCTATTTGCTGTACAAGGACGTCAACCGCCACATGAAGCTGGGGCTTTGAGCCAGTGAGTATCATTCTCATCGAGCCCCTGACCGCCGAGAGCTTTGCACCCTTCGGTCAGGTCATCGACCTCGATGGCGCCGAGCATTTCCGCATCAACAATGGCATGACTGAGCGCTACCACGATCTGGCGCGGGTCGAACTGGGCGGCGATGGTTCCCGGCCACTGATTTCAGTGTTTCGCGGCCAGCCCTATGATCTGCCGCTGAGCCTGCGCCTGGTAGAACGCCATCCGCTGGGCAGTCAGGCCTTTTATCCGCTGGGTGACCGACCGTTTCTGGTCATCGTCGCAGGCGATCTGTCGGGCACTCCCGACCTGCCCCGCGCCTTCATCACCCGGCCCGGCCAGGGCGTCAACATCGCCATGAACACCTGGCACGGTGTGCTCACGCCGCTCGAAGTAGCCAGCGACTTTCTGGTGGTCGATCGTGGCGGCGACGGCAATAATCTTGAAGAATACCATTTCGATGTACCGCACCTTGTGCGCCATCCCCAAGCTGGCGAACGAACATGACCATGAATACCGCCGATCTCGTCTCCCGCTTGCTCGACGTCATTGAACACGACATCGCGCCAATCACCCGCGCCGGCGTTGCCCATGGCAACAAGCTGTTTGGCGCCGCCATCCTGCGCAAATCGGATCTGTCGGTCGTGGTTGCCGAGACCAACAACGAGACCGAAAATCCGCTCTGGCATGGCGAAATGCACGCCATCAAGCGCTTCTTCGAATTACCCGCCGACCAGCGCCCCGACGTCAAGGATTGCCTGTTCCTGGCTACCCATGAGCCCTGTTCGCTCTGCCTGTCCGGCATCACCTGGTCGGGCTTCGACAACTTCTATTACCTGTTCAGCTATCAGGACACCCGCGACAGCTTCGCCATCCCCTATGACATCGCCATCCTCAAGGCAGTTTACGCCGTGCCCGAGCCCGAGACCGGCATCGTCTCGCCCGATCGCCCGCTCTACAATCGCACCAATCAGTATTGGACCAGCCACAACATCGCCCAGATGATTGCCGGCCTCGACCGCGATCATCGCGAAGCGCTGGTGGCCCGCCTTGACGACATCAGCGCACTCTATGGCGAACTCTCGGCAGTCTATCAGAAAGACAAGGGCACCAGGGGCATCCCCTTGGCATGAAGCCTAGCGCGTCGTCGTTGCGCTGGGCAGGAACTCACTACGGGGCACCTCGGCGAACGAGGCAGCAAAGGTCAGCAGGCTCAACACCAGCGCAAACATCACTGTCAAAAGGATTTGGGTCATGGGGCGCGATCCGGTTGCGGTGGCGGTAGGCATTGCAGTCGGACCTCGGTCTAGCGACTCGGTTGTGAACGCCCGATCAATGCGTCAGTCAGCCCGCATTCAGAATAGCCGATGCCGCATGCCAGCCATGTAAACGTTCGCGGTTCCCGTCATCGAACCAATTGCCGCCTCATACGTTACCTTAGTGAATAATTCCCAGTGAGGCCGCAAAATGCCACAATCAGCTCCCGTCGCCACGCCGCCGGCGCAACTCGCCATTTTTACCGATTTTGACGGCACCCTGGTTGAACTGGCCGAGACCCCCGATAGCATAGATGTACCCGATACACTGGCCGAGCAGCTCGGCCAGACCGCCCGAGAGTTGAACCTGGCGTTCGCCGTGCTGACGGGTCGCGAGATCGCCGACATTGACAGGTTTCTGGCCCCCCTGGTGCTGCCGGTTGCCGGTGCCCATGGTACCCAGCGGCGGCGCGCCGATGGCGTCCTGGAAGCCATAGACCCCGATTCACTGGAGGGCGCGGAACGTGTCGCCGAAGCCCTTGGACCCCTGATCGCCGCTTATCCCGAACTCATCCTTGAGACCAAGCGAGGTGCAGTCGCCGTGCACTTCCGCCAGGCGCCCGAGCTGGAAGCAACTGTGCATGAGGCCATGCAGCGCGCCATCGAGATCAACAACCATTTCGTGTTAGTGCCCGGAAAAATGGTCTACGAGGCCCGCCCACGCGGCGTCAGCAAGGGTGAGGCCCTGCGGGCCTTCATGCTGGAGGAACCCTTTGTCGGTCGCACGCCGGTGTTCATCGGCGATGATGTGACCGATGAGGACGCTTTCATTGCCGCTCAGGATTTAGGCGGCGTCGGCATCAAACTGGGCGATGGCGACACCGCTGCGCGTATGCGCATTGCCGACGTTGGCTCGGTTCGTGCCCTGTTGCAGGGGCTGGGCGATATTGCCGCGCGGGAACAGGAATTGGTCGTGCCCGAACGGGAAACAATTGAGCCCGAACAGGAAATGGCACATTGATGCATATGCATGAGGCCGGGGCGCACACTGATGGGTAGATTGATCATTGTTTCCAACCGCACGCCGGGCAAGGGTCCTGCAGCAGGCGGCTTGGCCGTTGCCCTGCGTAAGACCCTGGCCGAGCGCGAAGGCTTCTGGTTTGGCTGGTCTGGCAAGCTGGTCGATGCGCCCTCATCCGAGGCCCGGTTTGAGAGTATCGATGGTCTCACCGTCGCCCAGATCGACCTCACGCGCCCCGATCACCACGCCTATTATGCCGGCTTTTCCAATTCGATCCTGTGGCCCAGCTTTCACTTGCGGCTCGATCTGGCCACCATTGAGGGCCATTGGTACGAGGGTTATCGCGCCGTCAATCAGCAGTTTGCCAGGGCCTTGCTGCCCCATCTCCGGCCCGACGACATCATCTGGGTGCACGATTATCATCTGATCCCACTGGCCAGCGAGTTGCGCAATCTGGGCGCCCGCAACCGCATCGGGTTTTATCTGCACATCCCCTTCCCCACCGCTGATGCGCTCTACGCCATTCCGCACCACAACGAGTTGATGCGCGACCTCTCGCGCTACGATCTGGTGGGGATGCAGGCCAAGCGCGACGTTGCCGCCTTCACCGAATTTGCCGATCACCAATCGCCGTCTTCCATCTCGGGCAATCCGCTCAAATCGGTGGATTTCAGCCGCAGCGAAACCGCAGCATTCCCCATTGGCTCTGACCCGGATGCCTTCGCCAGTCTGGCGGTCAGCCCGGCCGCTACCAAGATGGTCAAGCGGGTGGAACGGACATTGCGCGAGCAGCGGCTGATCCTGGGGGTTGATCGTCTCGACTATTCCAAGGGCCTGCCGCAGCGCGTCGAAGCCTATGAAAAACTGCTGGCCAATGATGCTCGCTTCCGCCGTGTAACCCATTTGATGCAGATTGCGCCGCCCTCGCGTGACAGTATCAAGGAGTATCAGGAAACCAGCGACGCACTCGACGCCATTTGTGGCCGCGTCATGGGCCGCTTTGCCGAGCCCGATTGGTCACCCCTTACCTATGTCAAACGCGCCTATGGCCAGCCCAGCCTCGCCGGCCTCTATCGCCTTGCTCGCGTCGGCCTGGTCACCCCCTTGCGCGACGGCATGAATTTGGTCGCGCACGAATTCGTCGGCTCGCAGGACCCCGCCAATCCGGGCGTTCTGGTATTGTCGCGCTTTGCCGGCGCCGCCGAGATCTTTCCCGACGCCATCATGGTCAATCCGTTCGATACCGATGAAACTGCCGAAGCCCTACGTATGGCGCTCGACATGCCGCGGCAAGAGCGCATCGATCGCTGGACCACGCTGATGGCAGCGGCGCGCAAATACAGTGTCGACAACTGGTCGCGCAATTTCCTCGAACGCCTGGCCCCGGCGACGACCAGCGATAGTGCGACGGCGCGTAAAACCGCCTGAGCCGAATTTCCCGCCGGCGCCGTTCCCAAATGGCCGTTTACCTGACGGCGTGACGGACTGCGCAATGCTCTGCCGAGCCCACCGGCAGGTCACCTGTTGCAGGCATCCAGTCACCCCAACAACAAAAAAGGGCGGCCAGAGGCCGCCCTTTCTTCAAATCTCGTATCGCCTATCAGCCGTTGCTGCGGGCAACCCGGCCAGCGTCTTTCTGGGTCTTGCCCCAGCGCTGCTTGCCGGCCGGCTTGGCCGCCATTGGCTTGCCGGTTTCCATGTCGCGGCGCACGCCACGCACTGGCTGGGCACTGTCAGGACGGGTGCGTGGCGCATCGACCGGACGGGTCCGTGGTGCATCGGCAGCGCGGCTGCGCTGACCATCGGCGGCCGGGCGCGTGCGCTGGCCTTCAGCTGGCCGACTACGCGGCGCGCTCTTGGGCGCACCTTCCTTGCCGAATTCGGCAAATGGCCGGCGCTCGGCTGGTGAACGACGATCACCCTGAGCTGGACGGGCACTCTTGCCACGACCCGCACCGGGACGACCGCCCGATGGCTTCTTGTAGGCCGACCGTGGCGCTTCAATTACGCCGGTATCATTGGCCAGATGCAGATCACCCGTGTAGGGCAGGGTCCGGCGGATCAGCCGCTCGACATCACGCAGCTTGCCACGCTCGGTACCGTCACACAGGGTGATGGCAAAGCCCGACGCGCCATTGCGGGCGGTGCGGCCGATGCGGTGCACATAGTTTTCAGGATCGTCTGGCAATTCATAGTTCACCACATGGGTGATGCCGGGCACGTCGATACCGCGTGCGGCGATATCAGTCGCCACCAGGATGCGGACATCGCCATTGGTGAAGCCCCTCAGGGCCGCCTGACGGGCGTTCTGGCTCTTATTGCCGTGGATCGCAGCCGCCTTGTGACCGTCGATTTCCAGATTCTTGGCCACTCGGTCGGCGCCATGCTTGGTGCGCGAGAAAATGATCACGCGTTCCATGTTTTCGTCGTCGCTGCCCAACAGCTCATTGAGCACGCCACGCTTGGCCTTGGCACCGGACAGGATCACGCGCTGATCGATCTTGACCACGGTGGAACCGGCAACAGAAGCATCGACCCGCACGGGTTCCTGCAACAAGCTCTTGGCCAGATTGGCTACTTCAGGGGCCATGGTGGCCGAAAACATCATGGTTTGGCGCTTGATGCCGATGGCCTTGACCACGGCACGAACCGGGGCAATGAAGCCCATGTCGAGCATACGGTCGGCTTCGTCCAGCACAAGCCAGCGGGTTTCCGCCAGCTTGATCTTGCCGTCATCCATCAGGTCCTTGAGGCGCCCGGGTGTCGCCACCACGATATCAACGCCGCGCTCGAGGCGCTTGACCTGATGGTAGCGCGACACGCCGCCCAGCAGCAGCACGGTGTCGAGCTTCATCTTGGTGCCGGCATACTTACGGATGGCTTCGTCGATCTGCACGGCAAGTTCACGCGTCGGCGCCAGGATCAGCGCCCGGGTCGTCAGCGGCCGGGGGCGACCGGTCAGGGTCAGCAAACCAGCCAGAATGGGCAGGCCGAAAGCGGCAGTCTTGCCCGAGCCGGTCTGGGCAATGCCCATCATGTCGCGGCCTTCGAGCAGCTTGGGAATGGCTTCGTTCTGGATTTTGGTGGGCGTGGTGAATCCGGCCGCAGTCAGGCTGTCGGTCAGGATTTCGGGCAGGCCCAGGGAAATAAAGTCGTTCAAAGAACAGGTCTTTCTGCGCCAGATTGGCGCTGCAACGCGCGCAGAATACTGCCGCGCGTGACGCCACTCGCACATGCGAATGGCGGGTCAACAAATGCAATCGGGCGATAAATGAGGGGTATCGCGCGGGTGCTGGCTCGAACCCGGACATCTTTGAGCGTCTTCGGGAGTAGTGGTCACCGGAGTTCCGGTTCGAAGACGCGACCAAGGTAGTTTCCGGGCTGACTTCGCCGCTCACCGCAAGGGGAAGAAGTGAAGTCCGTCACCATAATTCTGGCGCCAGCGGATCCCGTGAAGGTCCATGCGCCGGTGACGATGCCGCTGATATGGGGCAAGAGGCCTGAAATAGCAAGGCAATTCGCCGTGCGTCACTGCATGGCGGGTCTGCGTTCTTCCTTGTCTCGTGCGGAAGAAGCTGCTCGAAGGGCAGATCAGGGGGCTCGAAAGCCTATCGCGCCGGAGCTGCGGCCCTTCCTCAACCTTCCCTCAAGCGGGAGAAAGGCCCGGAAAAGCAGTGTTGGCAGACGCTAGAGGCAGAGAGAGAACCTCAAATCCCGCCATACCAATCATAGCCCAGATCGGGCCAATAGCCCCCCTTGCCCTTGCCGAACGCTGACAGATCATCCACCAGTTCGATTGTGTGCAGATATTTCGGCTGCTTGTAGCCCAGCGCCCGCTCAATGCGCAGCCGTACCGGCGCGCCATTGGCCACCGGCAGCACCTGATCGTTCAGCCCATAGCTCAGCAGCGTCTGCGGATGATAGGCATCCACCAGATCCGAACTCTCATAATAGAGAATGTCCCCGGTCAGCGTGCGCTGGATATTGTCAAAGCAGTGATAGACGGCAAAGCGCGCGCCCTGTTGCACCCGCGCCATGTCGAGGATCGGTCCCAACGGCGTCCCGGTCCATTTGGCAATGCAACTCCAGCCTTCCACGCAGTCATGTCGGGTAATCTGGCTGCGCGACGGCATATTGCGCAACTCTGCCAGCGTGAACTCCAGCGGTCGCTCCACCATGCCGGTAACCTTGAGCGTATAGCTGGCGAAGTCCTGCGCGCGCAGAAACATGTATTCCGGCGTCGTCGGATCGGTTGATCCATTGGGGCGCTGCCCCTGTCGGATCTCGCTGGCGGCATAGGTCCGCGCCAGCGTCTGATCACCGATCAACGCCCGCTGCGCCCGGTAGGTCAGCACATTGGCCCGCTCCATCGCCTGGCGGACCGGGCTGTCCCGGGAACCGAGGAAATCGAACTGGTCGCAGCCCGCCAGCACCAGGCCTGTCCCGGCCAGCGCCGAACTGCGCAGAAAATTGCGCCGTGTAATGATGCCGCTCATGGCCTGTCTCCTTCACCGCTCGGCGTGCCTGGGCTGGCGCGATACCACCCGGTGATCATCGAGCGCAGCGCGTTGATCGGGCCAGCCGCCAGCACCATGATGATGTGCACCACAAAGAAGGTCACCAGCAGCAGCATGACGCCGAAATGGATGGTGCGCGCCGTCTGCCTCCCGCCAAACAGATCCAGCAGCCAGGGCCATGCCGCATTCATCCCCGGGCTCATGGTCAGGCCGGTCAGGACGATCAGCGGGAACAATATGAAGAACACCCCGAAATAGGCGATGCGCTGCAGCGGGCCATAGCTGCGCCCATGCTTGAACTTCAGCGTCGCATGCTCGGCTACGTCGCGCGGCACCCCCTTGAGGTCGGCTGGCCGCACCAGGATGTCGCGCTTGATATGGCCATTGATGAAGCTGGCGAGAAACCACACGAACATGGTGCCCACAAACAGCCAGGCAAAAAAGAAGTGGATCACCCGTCCGGTACCCAGATCGCGGAATGACGGGATCGTCACGGCGGCAGGAAAGCCGACAAAGCTGGGCCGCGCCGCCGATCCGCTCATCCCCAGCACGCCGGTGGTGTCAAACTGCTGGCCAAAAATCGTCGTGCGCCCACGCGGGCCATCGGGTGTATTGAATGCCCCGATTTCCAGGATGGCGTTCTCGAACTCAAACCCCGATTGCTGGCCTATATAGAGCGCCGGATGCGCATTGAAGATCTGCAACCCGCTCAACAGCAGGAAAAACAGACAGATCGCCCAGATCCAGTGGGTAGTCCGCGTCCAGATCGATTGGCGATAGATCAGCGGGCCCGTGTTGGCCACTTCTGCTGCTATGGTGTCGCTCATCTTTTCCCCAATCGATCCCGCACCAACTGCCCCGCACTATGCGTAACGGGTGCGGGCGGAGCAAATGACGTTTTACACGAAATTGTTATGGTTTTGCTGGCGCCATTGCGTCGGTGGCCATGGCATCGCCGCCCATCGCGTCTCCGCCCAAGGCATCACCCGCCATGCCGTTGTGCACGTCGTGACAGGCAGCGACCGCGGCCTCCATGACATGGGCAAAGGTTATCATGCCTGCCTGTTCCAGGCAGCTTTTGAGATCATCCTCGCTCATCGGGGCCATTGCATCGGCTTGCATGGCATCGGGGGCCATGGCGTCAGTGGCCATGGCGTCCTGGGCGAAACTGTTCGACACCAGGGCGACAGCCAAGGTGGCTACCGTCAAGGCTGAAAGCGAAAGGCTGCGATGCGCAAACGTCATGATCTGTCTCCGGAATGGTGCCACGCCCCGTTGGCGCGGTGATGACCTGCCATTCGTGGAGACCTTGAACGGGGTTACCTCGTCACGCGTTCGTGAACACCAATAGGGCGTTCCAAAATTCTGCGCCGCCCTGTAACCATAACGCCGCAGGGAGCGAATGATGGGACGATGGACACTGCTTTGATCGAGACGCGGTTGCGAGGCCTGATGATCGCGGCGCTGGACGGGGATGCTGCCGCCTATCGCACGCTGCTGGCCGAGCTCAGTCGCCATCTGCGGCCCTATTTCACCCGGCGTCTCACGCCCGCGTTTGCCGCGCACGCGGAGGACCTCGTGCAAGAAACCCTGCTCGCCATCCATACTCGCCGCATGACCTATGACCGCACCCGCCCCTTTACCGCCTGGCTGCATGCCGTGGCCCACCACAAATTTGTCGACCATGTCCGTCGCCAGTCGATCCGGCTGACTGTGCCGCTCGAGGACGACGCGCCCATTTTCGCCCACGATGACAGCGCCGATGCACTGGCAAAACGTGATTTGAATGTCGTTCTCGATACCATTCCCGCCCGCACCGGCGATCTCATCCGGCGCACGAAAATCGACGGCGCTTCTATTGCCGAAGCCGCCGCGGCACACGGCATGACCGAGACCGCCGCCAAGGTATCCATCCATCGCGGCCTCAAGGCGCTGGCCACGCGCTTTGCGGGAGGTCAAAAATGACCGACGACCTCATTAGCCGCCTTGCCAACGATCTCAAGCCCGTCCGCCCCAGGGCCTTGCAGCGCCTGCTGCTGGGCGCCCTGCTCTTAAGCGGCATTGTCGCAGTCGTCACCATGCTCATGCTGCTCGGCATGCGGCCGGACATGGAAACGGCCACCACCACCTTGGTCTACTGGACCAAGTTCGGCTACACGCTGGCGCTGGCCCTGCTCGGCCTTGCGGCGACGCTGGTGCTGGCTCGGCCCGATGGGCGCACGCGCTGGCCCTGGCTGACCGCCATAAGCCTGCTCGGCGCCCTCCTGATCCTTGCGGTCATCCAGCTCGCTCGCGCCGATGACATGATGCCACTGATCATGGGCTCGTCCATCTTGCGCGCCCTGACCTACATCCCGCTATTGTCGCTGCCCGTGCTGTTCGGCGCCCTGCTGGCCTTGCGGCGTTTGGCGCCACGCAACCCCGCCCTTGCCGGCTTTGCCGCCGGCATCATGGCTGGCGGCACTGGCGCCTGGGTCTATGCCTTCGCCTGCGCCGAAACCGGCATGATGTTTCTGGCGCTCTGGTACACGCTGGGCATTGTGATGGTCGGGATGATCGGGACGGGACTGGGGCGATTTTTGCTAAGGTGGTAGGATCCCCCACCCACCGGGCGTGCCCCTTGGGCTTGTGTCGCCGAGGGCTCTGCACCTGCAAAACGTGCCGAAAGTGAAGGCCCCTCGGGTCATGCCCAAGAGTGACGACTGGGGTTGACTGGTTTCCCAGACAATGCCGGCCGTCGCCGTTTACTCGTCCCGTGCCGCCCAGTTCATGCCGCGCCGCATCATGGTCGCCATTTCTCGCACTTCGAATTC
>NZ_JAUYGL010000120.1 GCF_030689745.1 Devosia sp. | reverse complement strand
GCGATGTCGAGTATTCCTCGATGTGATGCACGATGAAGGAGTGGCCCTTGTCACCCTTGCAACAATTGCAGAGGTAGTTGCTTCTATCCAGAAGCGAGAGCACCACCGTCTCGTCAATTGGCCTGCGGACTACGGCGGCCTTGAGTGCCTTGGCCTCCTCAGTAGTGAAGCCGTTGGCTCTAATGTCCTTCTGACTGGCCGTCCTGACCTTCGTTACCGTCAGCCGAGCCGCAACTGCCCGTTGCCCCAGCTCCTCGGAGACACCGTATTGCAGAAATTTTAGCAGGTTTGTCTCTAGCCTCGGGGCCACAAAACCTCACAGGAATCGACGGCATTTCGTGCGCGGCCAAGGCGGGATTGCCGTCTCTACCTTATCGCACACAAGAAGCCAGAGGGAATGGACAAGTCCCACTTTGCCAGACTTATCCCGCATTTTTGGGTTGAGGTTTGTTGTCGCCAAACGTTGATCAGTTATAACTATAGTGTAGGAGCCCGCACCTTCGTTTAATCGGATTTTGGTTAGGTCTGAATAGTACGCGTGGCATGCTTGGTGTGGACCGCGGTGCCATCCGATTGAATTCGCCATGCCAGAACGGCAATCCAATTTGGCGGGATTGATCTCGCCCTGAATCGAGTTGCAGGCAAATCACTGCACATCATCTCAATTTACGCTGCCGCGATTCCGATCTCCAAATCCGTGTTTCTAAACCGTCAATCCGCGATTCGGACACAAACGGCGTTTGCAGATGACAACGTTTGCACGCTTTGACCACGGCACTCTCGTAGTCAGATGGAAAATACGAGCAATCGCCGTTTGTCCCTTGCATCGCCGGCGCTAAGCCTGAAGCTCTACAAAGGAGAGTGACATGTCGAAAAAATCAAAAAAGCAGCGCAACTTAGAACAGCAGGTCCGACAACAGCGGGTGAGAGACGAGGCGCGCGCACGGCGTCGGCCATCACGCGATGATCTTGCGCGGATGCTTCTCTGGAAGATCATCACGCGTGCCGACACGAATAAACTGGGACGGCGTCAGGCGCTCGACCTGGTGCGTGATGTCCTGGTTGATGGACTTGAGCTCCAAGGATTCGATGTCCGCGAAAGTGAGGAGGTCTTTGAAGAGCTAGCCCACCGCTATGCAGATGGCCTCTTCCCTTTCCGTCCCAAGCGTCATCTCATGCCCCTCTGACCGGTCTCCAGTTGGGAGCCGTTCTGCAAACGGTGCTTGGTCATATTCTATCGTCTTCCCCCCATTACTCCGCATAACGAAGTTTAGGGCTGAATCGAAAATAATGAGCATGGTGGCCATCGGAACCTTCGGCAGCGAAATATCATCGCCTGAGCTCAGGGTTGCAATGACGGTTCGAACACTATTCATATTGACCAATCAATGGGGAGGTGGGAACGGCATCGGGATGGACAAGCGCTCTTTGACGGAACGCGATATCTGCACGAAGTTCATCCTGCCTGCCGTGAAGCGGGCCGGCTGGGACACGATGTTGCAGGTCCGCGAAGAGGTGTATTTCACCAAGGGACGCATCACCGTGCGGGGTAAGCTGGTGGCGCGCGGCACCGCGAAAAAGGCGGACGTCGTCCTCTACTACAAGCCCAACATTCCCCTCGCCATCATCGAGGCGAAAGACAACAAGCATGCCATGGGAGACGGCTTGCAGCAGGGGTTGGACTATGCGGAAACGCTCGCCATTCCCTTTGTTTTCTCATCGAATGGCGATGGCTTCGTTTTTCATGATCGAACGGGACTACGTGACGTAAAGGAGGAGAGCCTCCGTCTTGACCAGTTTCCGTCGCCTGATGACCTCTGGCGGCTCTACAGCGCCTGGAAGGGCCTCGATGGTTCCGCCGAGGCGCTGGTCCTCCAGGACTACTATGACGACGGCAGCGGTAAGGCTCCGCGCTACTATCAGGTCAACGCCGTCAACGCCGCGATCGAGGCCATTGCCAAGGGCCAGGACCGCGTCCTGCTCGTCATGGCCACCGGCACCGGCAAAACCTACACGGCGTTTCAGATCATCTGGCGTCTCTGGAAGGCTGGGCGCAAGAAGCGCATCTTGTTTCTGGCGGATCGTAACGTTCTGATCGACCAGACCATGGTCAACGACTTTCGGCCGTTCGGCGGCGCAATGGCCAAGCTCTCGACCAAGTCGAAGACCATCGAGCGGGCGGACGGCACCAACATCGATCTGACGCTTGCGCTTGATGGCAAACGCCGCATCGATACCTCCTACGAAATTTATCTCGGCCTTTACCAGGCGATCACGGGACCGGAGGAACGGCAGAAGCTCTTTCGTGAATTCTCGCCCGACTTCTTCGATCTCATCGTCATTGACGAGTGCCACCGCGGCAGCGCCGCCGAGGACTCCGCCTGGCGCGAAATCCTCGAGTATTTCTCAGCAGCCAGTCAGATTGGCCTGACGGCAACACCGAAGGAGACCGAGTACGTCTCCAACACCGCATATTTCGGGGACCCGGTCCTCACCTATTCCCTCAAGCAGGGCATTAGCGATGGCTTCCTTGCCCCCTACAAGGTGATCAAGGTCCATGTCGATCGCGACGTCGAGGGGTATCGGCCTGAGAAGGGGCAGCTCGACCGCGATGGGGATGAGGTCGAGGATCGCATCTACAACGTCAAGGATTTCGATCGGACCCTGGTCCTCGACGACCGGACAAAATTGGTCGCTTCCAAGATCACGGAATTCCTGAAGGAGAGCGGCGACCGCTACCAGAAGACCATCGTCTTCTGCGTCGATGAGGAGCATGCGGCGCGCATGCGCCAGGCCCTTATCAACGACAACAAGGACCTCTGCGATGAAAACGCCCGCTATGTGATGCGCATCACCGGTAGCGATACCCTGGGTCAGGCGCAGATCGGCAATTTCATTGATCCGGAGTCGCGCTACCCCGTCATCGTCACCACTTCTCGGCTGCTCTCCACCGGTGTCGATGCGCAGACCTGCCGGCTCATTGTGCTGGACCGGTCTGTCGGCTCCATGACCGAGTTCAAGCAGATTGTCGGGCGCGGCACCCGCGTTCATGAGGATACGCAGAAATTCTATTTCACCCTCATGGATTTCCGCGGCGCTACGAACCACTTCGCCGATCCTGAATTCGATGGTGACCCGGTTCAGATTTACGAGCCGGGCGAGACCGATCCAATTACCCCGCCAGACACGGATATCCCGGGTTTCCAGGCCGGCGATCAGGAGGCCTATACGCCCGATCCTCCAATGCCTGATGGCGACGACGTCACGTTTCCAGGCGGGAACGGCGGTCCGCAGAAAAAGATTTACATAGATGGCGTCGGCGCGCGCGTGATCGCGGAGCGCGTGGAGTATCTCGATGCCGACGGAAGGCTGGTCACCGAAAGCCTGCGCGATTTCACCAAGGCGGCGCTGCTACGCCATTTCGCCAGCCTCGATGTCTTCCTCAAACGCTGGAAATCCGAGGAGCGCAAGGATGCGTTGGTCAAGGAACTGGCGGCCGAAGGCCTGCCGCTGGATGTGATCGCCCGGGAACTCGGCATCGACCTCGATCCTTTCGATCTCGTCTGCCACATCGCCTTTGATCGCAAACCGCTGACCCGCCAGGAGCGGGCCGACAATGTGAAGAAGCGCGATGTGTTCGGCCGCTACGAAGGCAAGGCGCGTGCGGTGCTGGATGTGCTGCTCTCCAAATACGCCGATGAGGGCGTGTTGAACCTCGACGACACCAATGTGCTCAGGATACCGCCGGTCAATACATTGGGCACACCGGTCGAACTTGTCCGCGCATTTGGCGGAAAATCCGGCTTCGAGCAAGCGGTTCATGATATGCAAAACGCGATTTATGAGGAGGCCAATTAACCGTGGAGCTGATAGGCAATCAGAAAATCTGGTCATATTTTGAAGATCAGGATGCTGCGGTGAGCGCATCCAACCAAGCGATAAGGACCGGTAAAGGTCACTTGGTGACAACCTATTTTGAGTTGGCTAAGAAAGTTGCCGAACTCCAATTCCGTAACCGTGAACACGTCTTAGTCTTCCGCGGGCAAAGCCAGGACTACACGACGAGGACATCCAAGATACCTCGCACTCTCATGAAGGCGACGATCTTCCGCTTGGAGGGTTTGAGGATTCCGACGAAGGCAATGTTGGAAAATCGGTTTGAAAGGCTTAGGCAGGCGGAACATGACTTGCTAAAACGCTACACCGCCGAAAGTTTGGAAGGCAGCGATCAATTGAAGCGGCAACGCATACTTCGCTGGGCTATTCTTCAGCACTATGAGGTCTGTGCTACCCCGCTTCTGGATGTATCCCATTCACTTCGGATAGCCGCATCCTTTGCCTCCCACAACGATAACGGCAATGAAGGATTTTTGTATGTGTTCGGAATTCCAAATTTGAGCGGTGCTGTAACGGCAAGCTCAGAAGCTGGTCTGCAAATCATCCGTTTGGCGAGCGCATGTCCGCCAGATGCAATACGGCCGCACATCCAAGAAGGTTTTCTGCTTGGTGAGTATCCCGAGGTGAGCGACTTCGGAAAAGATAGCGCCTATCAATACCAGGAAATGGATTTCGGTCGTCGTCTTGTGGCGAAGTTTCGGTTCCATCCTAAGACATTCTGGCAAAACGAAAATTATCCGCCGGCTTCGAAAGACGCTCTGTACCCTGCAAAACATCGCGATCCTCTACTCCAAATTACTAATCACATCAGGTCGAGCCTGAACTAAAAGAAGCATTTAACACATGTCAGTCCGTAATACCGTCAAATCCATCCAGGATATCATGCGCCAGGATGCCGGCGTCGATGGCGATGCCCAGCGCATCAGCCAGCTGTGCTGGATGTTCTTCCTCAAGATCATGGACGATCAGGACCAGGAACTGGAGCTGACGCGTGACAATTATGTATCGCCGATCCCGGAGAGGTTCCAGTGGCGCAACTGGGCGGCCGACCCGGAAGGCATTACCGGCGAGGGGCTGCTCAATTTTGTCAACAACGAG
The DNA here is from genome assembly GCF_030689745.1 of Devosia sp. Classification (GTDB taxonomy): domain Bacteria; phylum Pseudomonadota; class Alphaproteobacteria; order Rhizobiales; family Devosiaceae; genus Devosia; species Devosia alba. Next base: position 4,515 of record NZ_JAUYGL010000120.1, on the reverse strand, counting down.
CTCTTTCCGGCGCTGAAGACGGTGCCGGTTTCGGCAAAGCCGGGGGATCGCCGCCGCGTGGTGCGCGACCTGTTCGAGGATGCCTACAACTACATGAAGTCTGGCCAACTGATCCGCCAGGTGGTCAACAAGATCAGCGACGTCGATTTCAACAGCCTGACGGAGCGCCAGCATTTTGGCGAAATCTACGAGCAGATTTTGAACGACCTTCAGTCCGCCGGCAATGCGGGGGAATACTACACCCCGCGCGCGCTCACCGCCTTCATGGTGGAGCGCATCGACCCGAAGCCAGGCCAAATCCTGTTTGACCCCGCCTGCGGCACCGGCGGCTTTCTCACCTGCGCCATCCGCCACATGGAAAAGCACCACGTGCGCACGCCAGCCCAGCGGGAAAAGATGCAGGCCGGTTTGCGCGCGGTGGAAAAGAAGCCGCTGCCGCACATGCTTTGCGTCACCAACATGCTGCTGCACGGCATCGAAGACCCGAGCTTCGTGCGCCATGACAACACGCTGGCCCGCCCGCTGATTTCCTGGAGCAAGGATGAGCGCGTCGATATCGTGCTGACCAATCCGCCCTTTGGCGGACGCGAGGAAGACGGGATCGAGAACAACTTTCCGACCTTCCGCACCAAGGAAACCGCAGACCTGTTTCTGGCGCTGATCGTGCGCCTGTTGAAAGACGGCGGGCGCGCCGCCGTGGTGCTGCCCGATGGCTCTCTCTTCGGCGAAGGCATCAAGACGCGGCTGAAGGAACATCTGCTGGAGGAGTGCAACCTCCACACCATTGTCCGCCTGCCCAATTCCGTGTTCAAGCCCTATGCCTCGATCGGCACCAACCTGCTGTTCTGCGAAAAGGGCACGCCGACCAAAGCCATCTGGTATTGGGAGCATCGCGTGCCCGAGGGCCAGAAGGCCTATTCCATGACCAAGCCGATCCGCCAGGAGCATCTGCAGGATTGCGTGGACTGGTGGGGCGGGAAGGAGCGCCAGGGCCGCGAGGAAGGCCCGCAGGCCTGGCGCGTCACCTTGGAAGAGGTGAAGGCGCGCGGCTACAATCTGGATGTCAAGAACCCGCACACGGTGGCCGATGACCATGGCGATCCGGAGGTCCTGCTGGCCGACTTGATGGCGGCCGAAACCAATTCGGCCCGTCTGCGCGAACAGCTGAAGAGCATTCTGGCCGAGGCACTGGCCCGATGAACGCCGAGCGCCTGTTGCAGCATTATGAACAAATTGCCGATGCCCCGGATGCGATTGCCCGGCTGCGGCGGTTCATTCTCGATCTGGCGATCCGGGGCAAGCTTGTGCCGCAGGACCCGGCAGATGAACCGGCGTCGGAACTGCTGCTGCAGATCGCCAAGGAAAAGTCTGACCTAAGGAAGTCCGGTGGCATTAAGAAATTTGCCGAACCAGACAGCGTCAGCGCCGACGATTGCTCTTTCGTTTTGCCTAATTCATGGGTTTGGTCTCGTATCGGAGATATCGTGACGAAACTCACCGATGGCACACATCATTCGCCGGACAACGGCCCGGTGGGAGAATTCAAGTACATAACGGCGAAAAACATCAAAGAGCACGGGGTCTCGCTCGATCAAGTAACTTACGTTTCATCTGATGTTCATGCTGAAATCTTCTCACGTTGCAACCCCGAAAAAGGGGACATTTTGTACATCAAAGATGGCGCGACCACTGGAGTGGTGACCGTCAACAATTTGATTGAGCCATTCAGCATGTTGTCGAGCGTCGCCCTGTTGAAGCTCCCGACGGGCGTACTTAACAGGCTTCTAGTGGTCTTTCTGCGTTCTCCGTTTTTCTACGACCAGATGCGCGGCTTCATGAAGGGAGCGGCGATTACGCGCGTGACTTTGAAGCGAATGGCTCCGGCTCTAGTGCCCCTCCCGCCTCTCGCCGAACAACACCGCATCGTTGCCAAGGTCGATGAACTGATGGCGCTGTGCGACGAGCTGGACGCGGCGCGAACGGAGCGGGAGGCGAAGCGGGACCGGCTGGCGGCGGCAAGCCTCGCCCGTCTCAACAGCCCCGATCCCGAGACATTCCCCGACGACGCCGGCTTCGCATTGGTTGCCCTGCCGGCGCTGACCGCGCGGCACGACCAGGTTAAGCAGCTCCGCCAGACCATCCTCAACCTCGCCGTCCGCGGCAAGCTCGTGCCGCAGGACCCTGCGGATGAACCAGCTGAGGAGTTATTGAACCGCATTTCCTTAGAAAGAGCTGAGCGTGCGAGGGATGGCGATATACCGAAGCCGAAAGCCACAAACAGAGACATCGCCCGATTGTCAGACAGCCTTCCAATCAGGTGGACTCCAATCGCTCTTGGCGACGTTTGCGACCTTGTGACCAGCGGTTCGCGCGGATGGGGCGAATACTACGCGACCTCCGGTCCGGGCTTTGTTCGGGCGCAGAACATTCGTTTTGGTCGCATGCGGCTTGATGACCTTGCCTATGTGCGACCGCCGTCAAACTCAGAAGGTAGCCGGACACGAGTATACAGGAATGACCTTCTCATCGTCATCACGGGGGCCGGGGTCACAAATCCTGCGCTGCTGGAAGAAGACTTAGGGGAGGCCTACGTCAGCCAGCACGTCGGCCTTGTTCGACCCAGCGATGCCGGTCTTTCTCCGTGGTTGCTTCTGTGCCTGATGGCAGATGCGGGAGGCCGAGGTGAACTATTAGAATGTGCCTACGGAGCAGGAAAGCCGGGGCTCAACCTGGATAACATTAGGTCCCTCTCTGTACCCCTCCCACCGTTGGCCGAACAACACCGCATCGTCGCCAAAGTCGATGAACTCATGGCGCTCTGCGACCAACTGGAGGCGACCCTGACGTCCGCCGACGATACCCGTAGCAAGCTTCTCGACGCGCTGCTGGCCGAGGCCCTTGCGCCGGTGAGCACCGCTGGCCTTCAGGAGGCGGCGGAATGAGTGTGCCAATCGCAACCGCAGAGCAAGTGCTCCGTGCTCGGTTCGGCGCGCCGGTCAAAGAGCAAACAGACTATGTGATTGGATTCAGAACCGCAGACGGTCGCGTTTTGGCGCTGCATCGCGATGCTTCCGAGACGCGCCTGTGGTTTCTTCCGCCAGCGCCTCAAGGCATTGAGGGGGTCCGTTTGATCCGACATGCCAAGAATTCCAATCTCAATGGGCCACTTGCCGCATTGGGCAGTTCCGCGGCATTACGTGTGGAGATTGATACCGACGCCGCTCTGAACCGCTTTCTTGACTGGTATGCAAACCCGCACACCCAATCGACTTTAAGCGGGAGTAACTCAAAGCTAACAGTCGACGCCATAGCTTTTGGTGAAGTTTTTGAGCGCTTTCAGCGGCTCATCACTGCTCGTGACAAAGGGCATCCCTTCACCAATTTCCAAGAGGGATTGGCGGCAGCGTGGGAAGACTACAAGCCAAGACTCCGCACCTATGCCCTGACACTTCTGGCTTCGGACACATGGACGGAAGCGAGTATCGGCACCGGAGTGATCCTTCGGCATGTGATCGATGCGATCGAAATCCAGGACAGCCGCCGCAACCTGACCAACAACCTCGTATTCTGGCAGAACCGGTTCGGCCACGCCAACCGCGATCACCGGATTTTCATCGAGGCGGAAACCAACCCTGGACTTCGCAAGGAAGTCGAGCGGCTCTTGTTTGCGCTCTACGTGGGCGGTGAAGACGAGGGCAAGCTCTTCGAGGAACTGAGCGTCATTACCGGTGCGAAATATCCGCTGCTGGCCTACTTGTTTTTCCTGAAAGATATTGATCGCTTCACGCCGATCCATCCAACTGGCTTCGATCGCTTGTTCAAGGAAATCGGCATCGATTTTTCGACGTCGCGTTACTGCAACTGGGAAAATTACACGGCATTCCTCGATTTTCTTCAGCAGATGAGGCCTTTAATCGCGCAGGAAGCGGGTTTGAATTCTGTTCGCCTGATTGATGCGCACTCCTTCTTCTGGATTTTCACAAACCTAATCAAAATGGAGTTAAAGGGCGAATTGACGCCCGCCGCCGGTTCGAAAGATGACGGCCGTTTCCTGGGCGCGCTTGAGAAGTCTATCGTCGCAATGCGCATGTCCGTCGAGAATACGGTGAAGAACTCCAATGGTCAGCCGGTCCAACGCATACTGAAGAACAAGGAGCTGCGGATGACTGCGCAGCAACTAGAGGCTACAATCCGCCAACTGCTGGTGCAGCAGGACAACAAGTGCGCCCTGACCGGCATTCCGCTCCAGTTTCAAGGGCAGCAGGAGGACAAAAACCTCTTGCCGTCCCTCGACAGGAAAGACAGCAATGGCCACTACGAGGACGGCAATCTCCAGGTCGTCTGCCAGTTCATCAATTTCTGGAAAAGCGATGCCGACAATGAAGAGTTCAGGCGGCTGCTGAACCTGGTTCGCGGGATCGAGGAATAGAGGCCATCTGATGACCCGGTTCACCCGCTACATCGGAATAGATTACTCAGGCGCGGAAACGCCCACCTCCAGCTTGAGAGGCCTGC
>NZ_JAUYGL010000195.1 GCF_030689745.1 Devosia sp. | reverse complement strand
GGCGGCGGCTTCCTGCTTGTTGGCCTTCCGGTCGGCCTTGCTGCCGCCTTTGCCTTCCTTGGCCGAGGTGATGGAATTCTGGTAACTGTCCAGATCCTCATCGAGCACGCGGATGGTGCCGCCCTCGGCAATCCAGAGCGTGTCGCAGGTCGCTTCGATCAGATGGCGATCATGGCTGATGATCAGCACGGCGCCTTCATAGTCATTTAGCGCGTGCACCAGCGCGTCGCGGCTATCGATATCCAGATGGTTGGTAGGCTCGTCCAGGATCATCATGCCGGGGCCCGAAAACGTAATCAGCCCCATCAGCAGGCGGGCCCGCTCGCCGCCTGAAAGGTTCTTGGCCGGGGTGTCCATGCGCGATTTGGTCAGGCCCATCTGGCTCAGGCGCGAGCGCCGCCTGGATTCGCTGTCGGTCGGCATGATGTCGACGATATGCTCGAACGGGGTCCATTCGGGCTTGAGCTTGTCCATCTGGTGCTGGGCGAAATGCGCGATCTCGAGCTTCTTGCCCTTGGCAAATGTGCCGCCCATCGGCTTGATGTCGCCGGCCAGCAGCTTGGCAAAGGTCGACTTGCCGTTACCATTCACCCCGATCAGCGCGATCCGGTCGCCCGGATCAATGCGCATATTGATGTGGCGCAGAATGGTCTTGTCGCCATAGCCGGCCGAAGCGCCGTCCAGCGAGATCATCGGCGTGGCCTGTTCGACCTTGGGCTGCGGGAAGGTGAAGGGCGCAGAGTACTCGTCAAACATCGCCGCTGGCGGCTTCAGCTTGGCGATCATCTTCATGCGCGCCTGCGCCTGCTTGGCCTTGGTCGCGGACGCGCCGAAGCGGTCGACGAATTTCTGCATGTGGGCGATCTGGTCCAGCGATTTCTCGCGGCCCTTGTTGTTGAGCTCCATCTGCATGCGACGCGTGCTTTCGAACGTGTCGTAATTGCCCTTGTAATAGGTGAGCTTGCGATGCTCGAGATGGATGATCGAGCTGACCGACTTGTTCAGCAGGTCGCGATCATGGCTGATCATGAACACGGTATAGGGATAGGTGGCCAGGTACTTTTCCAGCCACAGCGTGCCTTCAAGATCGAGATAGTTGGTCGGCTCGTCCAGCAGCAACAGGTCAGGCTGGCTGAACAATACGCCGGCCAGTGCCACCCGCATGCGCCAGCCGCCCGACAATTCATGCGTCGGCGAATTCTGCCGGTCCTGCTCGAAGCCCAGACCCTTGAGAATGGACGACGCGCGTGCTTCGGCCGTATAGGCGTCGATATCGGCGAGCCGGATATAGATTTCGCCGATGCGGTCGGGGTCGGTCGCGGTCTCGGCCTCGGCCATCAGCGCCGTGCGCTCCTTGTCGGCCGACATCACCACGTCCAGCACGCTTTCATTGCCCGCCGGGGCTTCCTGCGCCACCGCGCCGATGCGCGCCTTCTTGACCAGTTCCATGCCGCCGGAATCGGCATGGATATGGCCCTGGATCAGATGAAATAGTGTCGTCTTGCCGGTGCCGTTCTTGCCGACAAAGCCGGTCTTGGACCCCGTCGGCAACACCACCGAAGCGTCCTCGAACAGTTCGCGGCCCTGAATACGATAGGTGAGGTTGTTGATCGACAGCATGACAACGGCAATCTATGGAACTGGGCAGGCAAAACGGCGCATCGGCCAAGCCGTGCGCGTACCCGCAACAAAAAGTCTTTGCCGCTGGATAAAGTTATGTGACGCCGATGGCAACCGGGATTCCCGCATGGCTGCCCCGTCTTGCCTCCGTCAGACTCTCCCGCTACAAAGCGCCACCATTCCCTCAGACCCATCCAAGGATCCACCCATGGCGCTCGAACGCACCTTTTCGATCATCAAGCCTGATGCCGTCCGCCGCAACCTGATCGGCAAGATCATTGCCAAGTTCGAGGAAGCCGGTCTCCGCCCGATCGCCCTCAAGAAGATCCATATGACCCGTGCCCAGGCCGAAGGCTTTTACGCGGTGCACAAGGAACGCCCCTTCTTTGGCGAACTGGTCGAGCAGATGATCGCATCGCCCGTCGTCGTTCAGGTGCTTGAAGGCGAAGGCGCCATCCTCAAGAACCGTGAAGTCATGGGCGCCACCAACCCGGAAAACGCCGCTGCCGGCACCATTCGCAAGGAATTCGCCCTCTCGATCGGCGAAAACTCCGTGCACGGTTCGGATGCGCCCGAAACTGCTGCTGAAGAAATCAAGTTCTTCTTCAACGAAGACGAAATCGTCGGCTGATGCCCTACATCAACGTCCGCATTACCGATGATGACGTCTCGGCCGAGAAAAAGGCCGCGGTGATCGCCGGCATTACGGATGTGATGGTTCGTGTGCTCGGCAAAAGTCCTGACAGCACCTTTGTCGTGATCGATGAGGTGCCGATGGAAAACTGGGGCCACAAGGGCAAATCAATCGCCGAACTGCGCCGCCAGACCAAAGGCTGATCGCCTCTCGCCTCCAGAAATCCGAGGCCGCCCAATGGGGGCGGCCTTTTTGCTTGTTTGTGCTATAATGCACCAACTTCAGAACTCCTTGCCGCCCTCCCGACTATCCAGGGGAGGCTCGGGTAGGGGTTCTCACCCCATCCGAAAGATCTGCATTGTCCCTGCCTGAAACCATTTCGCCTCCACTCGCTCGCGCCCTTGCTGCAAAGGGCTACGAGACTCTGACCCCTGTCCAGTCATCCATCATCGAAGATGAGACCGCTGGCCGCGACCTGCTGGTCTCGGCCCAGACCGGCTCGGGCAAGACCGTTGCCTTCGGCATGGCCATCGCCGCCACCCTGCTCGGCGAAGCCGAACATTTCACTTCGGTCGGCGCCCCGCTGGCCCTGGTCATCGCCCCCACTCGTGAACTGGCCCTGCAGGTCCAGCGCGAGCTCGAATGGCTCTATGCCGAAGCCGGTGCCAAGATGGCCACCTGCGTCGGCGGCATGGATGCCCGCACCGAGCGCCGTGCGCTCGATCGTGGCGCCCATATCGTGGTGGGCACCCCCGGTCGTCTGCGCGATCACATCACCCGGGGTGCGCTCGACATGTCGGCACTGCGGGCCGTCGTGCTCGACGAAGCCGACGAGATGCTCGATCTGGGCTTCCGCGAGGATCTCGAATTCATCCTCGACGCCGCCCCAGAGGATCGTCGCACCCTGATGTTCTCGGCCACCGTGCCCAAGCCCATCGCCCAACTGGCCAAGACATTCCAGCGCAATGCACTGCGCGTTGCTGCCACCGGCGGTGGTCAGCAGCATGCCGATATCGATTACAAGCTCATGCTGGTCCCGGCCAATGAGCGCGAAAACGCCATCATCAACACGCTGCTCTACTACGAGGCGGCCAATACCATCGTCTTCGCCTCCACCCGTGAGGGCGTCAAACACCTCTCGGCCCGCCTGCACAACCGCGGCTTTGATGTGGTTACCCTGTCCGGCGAACTCAGCCAGGCCGAACGCACCAATGCGCTGCAGTCCATGCGCGACGGCCGCGCCCGGATCTGCGTCGCTACTGACGTTGCTGCCCGCGGTATCGATCTGCCCAATCTCGATCTGGTGATCCACGCCGATCTGCCGACCAATCCCGACACCCTGCTGCATCGCTCGGGTCGCACTGGCCGGGCGGGACGCAAGGGCACCTGCGTCATCATCACCCCGATGCATCGCCGCAATGTCGCCCAGCGCATTCTGCGCACGGCCAAGCTCGACGTCACCAATATGGCGCCGCCCACCGCGGCCGAGATCGACGCCCGCTTCCGCGAAGGTATTTTGACCAATGACGCCCTGACAGCGCCCATCGCCGAGGACGAATCCGAATTCGTCGCTCAGCTCATGGAACGTCACTCGGTCGAAGCCATTGCCGCCGCCTATCTGCGTCAGCAGCTCGCTGCCCGTCCGGCTCCCGAGGACGTCACCGAAAACCCGGTGCCCGGCAAGCCCGGCGACAGCGATCCGCGGACCCGCGAACGCTTCGAAGGCGGCACCTGGTTCAAGGTCAATGTCGGCCGCAAGCAGCGTGCCGAACCGCGCTGGATCCTGCCCATGCTGTGCAAGGCTGGCGACGTCACCAAGACCGCCATTGGCTCGATCCGCATCTTCGATACGGAATCCATCTTTGAAGTCGCCGCGCAAAAGGCCGATGCCTTTACCCGTAACATCGCCAAGAATGGTTCGGGCGAACGCGGTGTCACCATCACCCCGGTTGATGGTCCCGGCGAACGTCCGGCTGGCCCACCCCCGTCGCAGCGTCGCCCACCCGGTCCGGTCGAGCGCTACGATCCCGATGCACCGCGCCCCGAACGGGCCGACCGCCAGAGCCGCTATGGCTCTGCAGGCTTGCGGCCCGATGATTTCGAGGCACCGGCAACCGGCGGCTGGAACCCCTCCGCTGATGCCGACAAGCCTCGGCCACCCAAGCCCGACTTCGACAAGCCGCGCCCGCCCAAGGTCAGCAAGGCGCCGCCGAGTAAGGACAAGGGCAAGCCGAAATGGGCCGGCAAGCCGACCGATGGCGTCAAGCCGGTCAAGAAGGACCACAAGCCCAAGCGCAAGCCGCAGATCTGAGCGGCGTCACATATCTGAAGGGGGAGGGTGGCCACGGCCACCGTTTCTTTTTGCGCGGGGGGATTCCCGTCGCGCTACGCCAGGCGGGCCCGCATTCTGCCGACATTGCCGGTCAGCATGATCAGCCCACCCGCCGCCGCAATGGCCGCGGCCACTTGCAGCACCAGCTGATAATCTTCGCCAGCGCTCAAGACGCCAAAGGCGGTCGCCCCCACCAGCGTGGCGCCGATCGCTACCGCATCCATCAGCGAGGTCGATAGCCCGACGCGCCCCTTGATCGCGTCCTGAATATAGCTGATCGGGATCGACATCAGCGCGGCGGTGGCAATGCCGTTGAGGATTTGCAGCCAGAACACTTCCAGCACTGACCCGGCCTGCGACACCAGATAGATGTAAAGACCCAGCAGCAGCGCATTGCCCACGATGATGGCTTCGCGCGACATCCGTGCCAGCAGATAGCCCCACATGATCATGAACGGGATTTCCATGGCCGCAGCAAATCCGGCATAGAGACCCACATCGGCCAAGGTGCCGCCCAGCCGGGTGACAATGGTCAGCGGCATGGCCAACGTCACCAGCCGCATGGCGATATTGATCACCAGAATGCCCGCCAGTCCGGTCAGGATCGGCACCGGGAGCAGCCCCCGCTTGGCGCCCGGCTCGCGCTTGGCAATCGGGGCCGAGGCAATATGGGTGCCCGGGTCGGTCATCATGATGGCAAAGATCAGCCCGCACACCGCATAGGCCAATGCCGCCACCAGATACACGTCAAACACCGAAAACTGCGCAGCAATAGCGCCCACAATCGGGGGCACAACCACCCAGGCTACAGTGAACACCGTGCGCATCGCCGAGACCATGAACTGCGACCGTTCCGGGTTCTTGGCGTTGTAATACACCCGCGCATAGGCGAAATTCTGCGAAAACATCGCCAGGCCCAGCGGCATGATCGCGCCCATGGCGACAATGAACGCCAATTGCGTCCGCACGGCATAGATCAGGCCATAGCCGACCATGCCGGCGACGGCCGCCAGCAACACCAGCACGCGTCGATCATGCAGGCGGTCAGATGCATAACCCAGCGCTACCGACACCAGCGCGCCGACAACCGAGCCGATGGCAATCAGCAGCCCATACTGCGCGCTGCTCAATCCCAGCGCCTCGATGCCAACAATCGCCGCATAGGGGGCGGTGCTGGCAAAGGTCACGCCTGAGCAGAACATGCTGGCGCCCAGCATCGCCGTCACCGGCATTGGTATCGAATCGCGCATCTCGCCCTCCAGCACGCCGCCAATTTAGAAATCGCAATGGGCTCGCCTGTCCACCCCGCACTGGCGTGCGCGCTGCGTCAGCGCCGTTGCGGCCGCATCCGATGCGCTGCCACGGACGAAATATGCGTGGTAAATCAAATATTTGGCGCGGCATCGTGAATCGATTTCCTATCGCCTTGAAGCCATATATGCACGCCGACACTGTGACATTCTCGCCGGAAATCGCCGCCACGCACACAAGTCGCAAAATTGTCAGTGGCCAAATCACCGCACCTTGCTAGATTCAAGGCATCGAAATTGCCGTTTCGCGTCATCGGCCCAACTATTTTGGAGAGCATTAGTGCCCTTGCGCTGGCAGGAAGTGGCTGTACCACTGTCGATTATTATCTCCCTTCTCATTCTCAAATATGTACCGCTGACTGCTGACTTGCCGCTGTCCCGTGCCGCCGGGGTCGTCGCCTTCGGCTATGCCGCCTTTCTGGCGCTGCGCCTGCTGCAGAGTGAGGAGGCCCTTTTGGTGGATGGCTGGTCCGAGTTGCGGCCCTCATTGGTAGAGTATTTTGCCTGCTATGGCGCGGCGGCTCTGGCCGTTGTGCTGATGTCGGCGGTGATCGTCATTGGCAGTTCCAAACACATCCCCGCCACGCAAATGGTCGCCACCTTCCTGGCCTCGCTGCTGCTGGGGGCAGGGGCACTGGGCATCGGCCTGGGTGGTCTGTTCACCCGGGTGCGCTGGAACAATAAGTGCATCGAGCACCGCTCCGCCCTGGGGCGCGTCACCAGCATCGTCTGGTCCGATGTGCGCGCGGTGCGGCCCAATTGGCGCGGCATCACCATTGCAACGCAGTCGGCGGGGACGATCACTTTCTCCCAGTTCCACGCTGGCGCCGCCCAACTGGCAACCCACGCCAGCAACCGCGCCCGCCGCAACGCCGAACCCGCCAGCAAAGCCTTCGCCACCCTGTAGCTTTGCGCGCCCGCACCGCGCGATCTGCGCCTTCCCCTCGATGGAGGGGTACAATGCTGTGCATGTGGCAAGATATTGCCCCGATATCGGGGCCAACCACCCCCTCCCAGACCCTCCCCACCCAGACCCTTCCCACAAGGGGTAGGGTGTCGACTGCAAGGCTGGCTGATCCTCACCCGCCAGGATCCAGAACTATCCCCCTTATCCCCACCCCCCAAAACCGCGCGCATACTGCCTCCATCACCCCGCATGGGCGGCCTGCAGGCGAACAGTGGTGGGGTGAGCCGGGTGTGGTCTTTGCCTGCCGCACAGGTTCCACTCCGGCCGTGTGGGGGCGAGCGATCCCCGTGCCGCCGTACAGTTCCAAAAACCGGCGCCCCGAGGCGGTT
>NZ_JAUYGL010000116.1 GCF_030689745.1 Devosia sp. | reverse complement strand
TGTGCCCTCGATATCGACATCATCGATGACCAGACCATCGGTCGGGTTCGCGGCGCCAAGGATGATCCCTATACGGCCGGCGTTATCTGCGAGAAGGTGGCCCGCTATGCCGAGCGCATCCATCACCCTCAGCGCCTGATGCACCCCATGCGCCGTGCCGGCCCCAAGGGCAGCGGCCTGTTCGAACGGATCAGCTGGGACGAGGCGCTCGACGAGATCGCCGCGCGCTTTGCCCGGATCGAAACCGAGTCTGGCCCCGAGGCCATCTGGCCATACTACTATGCCGGCACCATGGGCCACGTGCACCGCGACGGCATCGATCGGCTGCGCGCCGCCAAGGGCTATTCGCGCCAGTATGACACCATCTGCACCGGCACCGCCTGGCCCGGCTATATCGCCGGCACCGGCATGCTGGGCGGCGTCAATCCCGAGCAGATGGCTGAGAGCGACTGCGTCGTCATCTGGGGCACCAATGCGGTCCATACCCAGGTCAATGTCATGACCCACGCCATGCGCGCCCGCAAGGAACGGGGCGCCAAGGTGGTCGTCATCGACATCTACCAGACCGCCACCATGGCCCAGGCCGATCTCGGCCTCATCCTGCGCCCCGGCACCGACGGTGCCCTGGCCGTTGCCGTCATGCATATCCTGCTGCGCGACAACCTCGCCGACCGTGCCTATATGGAAGCATTCACCGATTTCGGCCCCGATTTCGAGGCTCACCTCGCCAGCAAGACGCCGGAATGGGCCGCCGGGATCACCGGCCTTACCGCCGCCGAGATCACCACCTTCGCCCATCTCGTCGGCACCACGCCGCGCTCCTATTTCCGCCTCGGCTATGGCTTTACCCGCCAGCGCAACGGCGCCACCGCCATGCATGCCGCGCTCTGCATCCCGGCCATGACCGGCGCCTGGCAGCATCGCGGCGGCGGCGCCTTCCATTCCAATTCGGGCACCTGGGCGCTCGACAAGTCGCGCCTTACCGGCGCCACGCTGCAAAAGGGCGAGCCGCGCTGGCTCGACATGTCCGAAATCGGCCCGGTGCTGACCGGCGATACGAAAGCCCTCAAAGGCGGCGGTCCGGTCAAGGCGATGCTCGTGCAGAACACCAATCCGGCCTCGGTTGCCCCTGACCAGACGTTGACCCGGCGCGGGCTGCAACGCGAGGACCTGTTCCTCGTCGTGCACGAGCAGTTCATGACCGAAACCGCCGAACTGGCCGATATCGTGCTGCCCGCCACCATGTTCCTAGAACACAATGACTACTATACCCGCGGCGGCCATACCCGCGTGCTCTACGGCCCGGCGGTCATCACCCGCCCGGGCGAAACCCGCTCCAATCACGAGGTCATCAACGCCCTGGCCTTGCGCCTCGGCCTGACCGATCCAAGCTTCGGCGCCACCGACCGCGAGGTCGTCGCCGATACCTTCCGCCGCTCGGGCTATCCCGCTCTGGAGGAGGTCGAAAAGACCGGCTTTGTCGACCGCGAACGCCCCGACGCCGTGGCCCGTTTCGCCAACGGCTTTGCCTGGCCCGACAGGCGCTTCCGTTTCGAGCCCGATTGGCAGGCCGTGGCCGACAAGAAGGGTTACCTCTGGACCTGTGATCCCGCCGAACTGCCGCGCTTTGCCGACCACTGGGCCATCAATGAGCCGACCGACGCAGAACACCCGTTCCGCCTCGCCACCAGCCCGGCGCGCGGTTTCCTCAACTCGACCTTCAACGAGACCCCCGGCAGCCAGAAGCGCGAGGGCCCGCCCGCCGTCTTTATCCACCCCGACGATGCCTCTCGCCTTGGCATTGCTGATAGCCAGTTTGTCACCATCGGTAACCGCCGGGGTACGGTTGATCTGACGGCCCGGATTCGGCCCGGCCTGCCAACCGGCGTGCTGATCGCCGAAGGCCTGCATCAGAACAGGGCGCATCGCGGCGGAAGGGGCATCAATACCCTGACCAGCGCCAGCCCCGCCAAACCCTTTGGCGGCGCGACATTCCATGATGCAGCGGTGTGGATCAGCAAGGCGGATATTCAGTAACGCACATGGCTGGCCCCACCCACTGCGCATCGCCCCCGGGCTCGACCCGAGGGCGTTACACTTTCGAACTGGTCAAGCCCGAGGATAACGATCCAGCTTGGGCTGGGACTCAAGCGACATACGCCCCCCAAAAGAAATACCCGGTCATCACCAGCCCGTAGATAATCACTGCGCCCCGGATCACCTTGGTCGGAAACCGATGCGCATTTCGTGCCGCCAGATAACCACCCACCACCACGCCCACCAGGGCGATCGAGCCATGGTACCAGTCGATCGAACCGCTCACTGCAAACCGCCCCACCGCCACCAGCGCCACGATCGAGGACACATAGAGTTTGAGCCCGTTCATGGCGTGAATGTCGCTCATCCCTGCCGTCGCCAGAAACGCCAGCAGCAAAATGCCCAGACCCGCATTGAAGAACCCGCCATACACGCACACCCCGGCCAGAAACAGCAGCAACAGGCCACTGCCCAGCAGCTTCATGCCCCGTCCACCACCGCTATGGCTGGCCACATAGGCATTCAGCTGATTGCCAAACGCGAACAACAGCACCGCGAACAGCATCAGCCAGGGCACCACCAGCGCGAACTGGGCATCGGTCACCACCAGCAGCAGTTCGGCGCCGATATAGCCAAACACCGCAGCGACCACCCCATAGAGCACCAGCAGATGCTTGTGCTGCGCCATGGCATGCCAATAGCCAAAGGTGCCGCTGGCATAGCCGGGCAGGGCGGCAAAGGTGTTGGAGGCATTGGCCATCACCGGCGGCACGCCGACAAACAGCAGCGCCGGAAACACGATGAACGAGCCCCCGCCCGCCAGCGAGTTCAGCGCCCCGCCCAGCAGGCCGGCAATCAGCAGGAACAGCGTTTCAACCATGGCAGTGTCCTTACATCCCGGTGTCATCCCGGCGCAGGCCGGAATTCTTCCGGCGAATTGGGACAGGCCATAGCCTGCCCACCAACATCTGCCCAACCGAAAAATGTGATCGCGCCCATCAGCGGCGCTGATCGCTGCCCAGCCATGCAGTTGACAAACCCCGGTCTCGGTATCATATCGGGCTCAGGTCACTGGCACCTGCCGCTCGCCGGAAGCAATTCCGATGGTGAAGTCCAGTCTCCGAGCAAGAAGCGAACCCAGGTTCATCTTTGCGAGGCGCTTCATGGCAATGCGGGCTCCCATGCACCAGACGCCTCATGCAAATGAGAGATCCTGTCATGTCGTATTCACTCGATACCCCGTCCATCCAGACCCTGAAATCTGAAGCCCGAACCCTGCGCGAAACGCGCGCCACGGCCGGTGAAACCCTCACCCATGGTGCGGCCCTGGAGCAGATCGCGCGCCGCCATGGCTATCGCGACTGGAACACCGCCCGGGCCGCCTTGCCCGATGCTGAGCTGGTGCCGTTCCAGGTTGGCGGTCGGGTCAAGGGCACCTATCTCGATCAGCCCTTCACCGGCAAGGTGATTGGCGTCCAACTGCTCGGCGATGGCGGTCACAGCACTGTCACGGTGACCTTTGACGCCCCCGTCAACGTCACGCCCGATTTCATGTTCGCCGCCATGCGCCACCGCGTCGTGGCCACGCTGGACCGTCACGGTGTGACGCCGGCCCTGCGTGGCAATGGTCGGCCACAAATGGTCGTCAAACGGGCATGAAAATCTTCCTGCAAGGGCAAGGCAGCATGCTGTTGCCTTGCCCTTCATCGTAATTGGGCGATACAAACTTGGGTAATGTCACGACAAATGGAACTGCCATGACCACCCAGAGCAAGCCTATCGAAGCCTATTCGCTGCCCACGCCAAACGGGCAGAAAGTGCACATCATGCTCGAAGAGCTGGGGGTCCCCTACACCTACCATCGCATCGATATCGGCAAGGGCGAGCAGTTCACGCCCGAGTTCCTGGCGATTTCCCCCAACAACAAGATTCCGGCCATCGTCGACCCCGAAGGTCCTGGTGGCGCGCCCATCTCGATCTTTGAATCGGGCGCGATCCTGAAATATCTCGGCCTCAAATTCGGCCAGTTCTACCCCACTGACCCGCGTGAACAGGTCAAGGTCGATGAATGGCTGTTCTGGCAGGTTGGCGGCTTTGGCCCCATGCTCGGCCAGAACAATCACTTCAGCGTCTATGCCCCTGAAAAAGTGCCCTATGCCATCAAGCGCTACAGCGACGAAACCCATCGCCTGTTCCGCGTGCTGGACAAGCAGCTTGAGGGCAGGGACTTCATCACCGGCCAATATTCCATCGCCGATATTGCCACCATTGGCTGGGCCCAGGCCTGGGAGCGCTATGGCATCGACACGGCCGAACTGAAAAATTTCGCCGCCTGGGTCGAGCGCCTCAACGCCCGCCCTGCAGTCCATAAGGGCCTCAATGTCGGCAAGGAAGCGCCACTCGACCTCGCCAATGACAAGGAAGCCCAGAAGGTGCTGTTCAACCAGCGCTAGGCAGGCACTGCGTCAGAGCCGGGGATTTCCGGTCCGGCGTCGACGCGCCCAGACCCAATTTTGCTGCCTTGGACTGCTGACAGCCCGACAGCGCGCAACGATCCTGTGGCCTCGCTGACATTCTGGCCAAAAACCGCTTGCCTTCGTCCACCCCGCCCGCTATCCACCCCCTCGGAGAGGTGGCCGAGTGGTCGAAGGCACGCCCCTGCTAAGGGCGCAGATGGTTTAGAGCTGTCTCGAGGGTTCGAATCCCTTCCTCTCCGCCATCCACCCCCTAAGTCATTGAAGTCCCAGAAAGTCCTTGCGTTGCAAGGGCAGCTGGCGTGCCGTCGCGCAGCGATACTGCCGCTGGTGCGGGGCATAGCGCTGTTGCGCTGTTAGCGTTCCGCCACGACGCTGCGACCATCTGTCAGCGTATCGCCCGGATGCATGATTACAGTCTCGCCCACTTCAAGGCCGTCCGTGACTTCTGAGAGTTCGCCATTGCGTTGGCCCAGGCGCAATGTCCGCAGCCGCGCAGTGCCATTCTCGACCACAAAAACCGACCAATCACCCCCAGTGCGGAACAGCGCGCCGAGGGGCACCAGTACCACCTCTGCCGCCTCCCAGACGACGATCTGTGCGGTAACGCGGTAACCATGGCCGAGCCCGGCCCGACTTTTGGGGCCATCGAGCAGGCGCAGCGTCACGCGCGTGCGCTGTTCTTCGATACCCAGGGCACTGACCCGGGTGGTGGCAATCGGATCGATCTGTGCCACTTCAGCGCGCAGCGGCGCACCCCCCCAATCCACAATGCTGGCCCGGGCACCTGGAACGATGCGCACGGCGTCGCTGGAGAGCACGTCAACCTGGATTTCCATCAGGTCTGGGTCGCCGATATCCATCAGCGGCGCACCGGCCTGCAGCACCTGTTCACTTTCCGAGAAGACGGCGAGTACCCGCCCGGTGACCGGCGCCACGACATTGACGCAGCAAGGACCGACTGTGGGCGTGTCGCCCTGGATCAGCGCGGCTTGTGCGCTCTGCAACTGCTGCTGGTGCATCTGCAGGGTGGCTTCGGCCGCCTCCATGGACTTCTCTGCAGTTTCCGCCGCGAGCCTCGCCCGCTGCAGGGCCTGCGTCGACACCAGACCGCGCTCCGATAGCTGGATTGACCGTTCCAGGTCCTGCTGGGCGAAGGTGTCGGTTGCCCTGGCCTGTGCCAGACCGGCTTCTGCCAGCGTGACGCCCGCGGCGGCCGCCTGAACCGCCGCTTCGGCAACGCGTCGCGTCCGCTCATCGAGGAGGCCGGGAGCCACTGGCTCCATGCTCACAAGTGTTTGGCCCTGCGTAACGGTATCGCCGACATGCAGGCCCACGCGTTTCAGGCGACCCAGAATGGGCGCCGAAACATGGAACACTTCGCTGATGCGGCTGGTGCCATCTTCATCAACGGTAACCACGAGGCTGCCGGTGGCGATGCTGGTGGTCTCTACGCCGATCGGGCGCGGCCACAGGGCCCAGCCAGCGGCAGCGGCCAGCGAGAGGACAATGCACAGAGTTAGAAGGCGGCTCCACATTTGGCTACTCCCTGGTTTTGAGCACGGCGATAAGGTCGAGGCGGTCAACCCGGCGGCGGACCACGAGTCCGGACAGCAGCGCTGCGGCCATAACGGCCAGACTGGCGGTGGCAAAGACATCAGGGCCGATGATCAGCGGCATGGAGAACAGCTCGCTGGAAAAACCCTCCACCATGCCGCGCGCGACCAGCACGCCTAGAAACCAGCCCAGCGGCTGGGCGAGCAGCGTCAGGATGGCAATTTCGGTCAGCAACAGGGCCGAGACCTCGCCGCGGGTAAAGCCGAGCACGCGCAGGCTGGCCATTTCGCGCCCCTGCTCCGATAGCGAAATCCGGGCAAAATTGTAGACCACGCCGAAGGCAATGAGGCTGGCCAGCCCCACCAGGACGGCGATCATGACATACATATTCTGCGCCATGGTGGCGCGAAACTGCGTGAGTGCGGCCGCTTGCAGGGAGATATGGCCCAGCGAAGGGGAGCGCTTGAGCGCAGCGAAGAGCTCTGACTGGTGCAGCGAGTCGATGGTGACATTGACGCCCGAAATGCGGTTGCCCTCGCCAATCAACGCCTGCAGGGCGGCCATGTCCATATAGGCGCCGAGTCCGAGATAGCTTTCGACCACAGCTGCCACATGCAGCTGATGGCGTTGCCGCTCTCCATCGAGGAGGCGGATATCGACGCTGTCGCCGGGACTGACGCCCAGGATGCCGGCCAAAGACCGTGTCAGCAGCACGCCCTGCGGCGGAATCGGCACCACCTTGAGATCGGCGTCGAGAATGCGGGTGAGGGGGCTCGTGGCGGGACGCCCCATCAGGGCAATCTGGCGCGTCACCTGGGCATGACCGATTTCCACACCCACGGCCCGGAAGGGTTCCGCGCTCAGCACACCCGGCAAACGGGCAATTTCGGCCGTGGCCGCCAGCGGTTTGCTGGACGTGAAATTGACGATGGCATCCTGCCGCTCGGTCCGGTTGAACGAATAATCGATCATGAACTCGACGCCGCCCACCGACCAGAGCGAGCCGACGAGGACGGCGACCGACAAGGCAATGCCGACGATGCCGCCACCTGATCGCCAGGGTCGGTGCAGCAGCTGACGCATGACCATGACCCCGGTCTGGCGCAGTGGCAGGTGCAGGCGGCGGGTACTATGCCGCCGGTATGTCGGCGGGGCCGGCGGCGACATCGCCACAGCTGGGGGCAGCGCGGCGGCGGCACGGACGGCACGGATGGCGCCAACCACGGCGGCGGCCAGCGTAATACCGCCCGCAATGGCGTAAAGGCTGGGTTCGCGGCTGAAGACGAGGACGGGAAAACTGTAGAACCTTGTGTACAATTCGGTGAGCGCGTTGCCCGCCCAGACGCCGAAGCTGGTGCCAATGACCAGGCCGATGATGGCGATCAGCAGCACGAATTCGACATAATGCCAGGCGATGGCGCGGCCGGAATAACCAATGGCCTTGAGCAGGCCGATCTGTTCGCGCTCAAGGGCGATCAGGCGCGTCAGCGTCATGTTGACGAGGAAGGCCGCCACGAGCAGGAACACCGGCGGCAGCACCTCGCTCATCGAGCGAAGCTGCTGCAATTCGGCATCGAGATAGGCGTGGGAGGTGAGCTGGCTGCGGCCATGGGCACCTTGCGCGCCGAACGGATCGAGCAGGCGGTCGAGCTCGGTAATCACTGCGTCCTCGGAGGTGCCGGGCGCCAGTTGCACCGAGACTGCATTGAAGGCGCCACCCAGATCATAGGCCGCCGCCAGGGTGCGCTCAGGCGCCCAGAGGATGCCGAAGCGGCCGCTATTGGGCGTTATCTCGCCGGGGGCGATGGCATAGACATGGTCCGGGGCCAGGGCTATGCCGGTGATGGTCACCTGCCGCCAGGCGCCATTGACCACGACGCCAAACTGCGAGCCTTCGCGAAAGCCATGGGCCTGGGCAAAGATCTCGCTGACCACCGCCTCCATGTGGTTGGCGGCTTCGGGCAGCCGCCCGCTGCGCAGATAGAGGCGATTGAGTGTACCCGCCTGCTGCTGGGGCAGCGAGATCAGGCGTACCGATGCTGGTTGCTCCAGCCCCTCGATATCGGCCAGCGCCACCTTGACGATACGGCCATCGACAGCCAGAACCCCGTCCATGGCGCCAATCTTCGCCAGCATTGAGCCGGGCGCCCGTGTGACAGTGGCGAATACATTGGCGAGGTGATGGCTCTGGTAATAGGCCTCGCGCGTACGCTCCAGCGACTGATAGGTGCCGATGCCGATCAGCAGCGTGGCCACCCCGGCTGCCATGACCAGGGCAATGGCGAGCACCTGAGCCCACAAGCGTAGCAGCTCGCGCAACAGCTTGCGGTGCAGGGCACTCAAACCGCTCACCATCGCACAGAGGCGGCTGGCTGGCGCTCGGCATTGGTGTCGATAGCGGCAATCCTGCCGTCGGCAAAACTGACGACGCGATGGGCAATGGTGCGGATGGCCGCGTTGTGGGTGATTACCAGCGTAGTGGTCCCGAGTTCCGCATTGATCCGGGTGAGGGCCTCCAGCACGACAATGCCGGTCTTGGAGTCGAGGGCGCCGGTCGGCTCGTCGCACAGCAGGATGTCGGGTCGCTTGGCAATGGCACGGGCGATGGCTACGCGCTGCTGTTCGCCCCCGGACAGCTGGGCAGGGAAGTGATCCATCCGGTCGGCCATGTCCACCATGGCCAATGCCTCCGCTGGCGCCATTGGATTGGTGGCGATTTCGGTGACCAGCTGCACGTTTTCACGGGCCGTTAGACTGGGAACCAGATTGTAGAACTGGAACACGAAGCCGACATGGTTGCGTCGATAGCGGGTCAGGCCGGCGTCGTCAGCACCGGTGATCTGCCAGTCACGAAACCATGCCTGCCCTGCGCTGGCTGTGTCGAGACCGCCGATGAGGTTGAGAAAGGTCGATTTGCCAGACCCCGATGGCCCCAGAATGACAACGAACTCCCCACTGGCAGCAACGAAATCGACCCCGTCGAGGGCGACGACCTGAGCATCCCCGACCGCGTAGGTCTTGGTGAGCTTGGTGACCCGGAGCAAATCCGAACGATTGGGTGGCGCGCTTTCCATGGGAAAATCCTAGCAAGACGCCGCGGTGGCGCATTGATTTCGGTCAAGGAGCGCGGCGCTGTCATGCTGGCGCCGACCGACCGGCTGGGCGCCGACAAGGCGGCGACCGGTGATCGCGGGGCGAACGAGGCGCCAGGGCCTTGGCCGCCGCCATTCACACAGTTGAGGAAATCGTGGCGTGGCGGGTGTGAGCCTGGGCCTGGGGCGACTATGGTCGCGCCAGCCGAACCGCAAAGAAGATCCATGTCCCAGCTCGACACCCGCATTGCCGCCCAGATCGCCACCGAAGTCGTTGCCCGACCCGAACAGGTGCGTGCCGCCGTGGAGCTGCTCGATGGCGGCGCCACGGTGCCGTTCATTGCGCGCTACCGCAAGGAGGTGACCGGCGGGCTGGACGATACGCAATTGCGCCTGCTGGCCGAGCGATTGACCTATCTGCGCGAATTGGAGGCTCGCCGCGCCGCCATCCTCACATCCATCGATGAGCAGGGCAAGCTGACCCCCGAACTCACCGCTGCCGCGGCCGGTGCCGGCACCAAGGCCGAGCTCGAAGACCTCTATCTGCCGTTCAAGCCCAAACGTCGCACCAAGGCCGAAATCGCCCGCGAGCGCGGCCTGGGTCCGCTGGCCGAGACGATTCTGGCCAATCGCAGCGCCGATCCCCTTCAACTGGCCGCCGCCTATGTCACCGAGGAGGTGCCCGGCACCAAGGAAGCGCTCGAGGGCGCCCGCGATATCGTTGTCGAGAGTCTGTCGGAAAATGCCGCTCTGCTCGGCCGTCTGCGCGCCCATATGCGCGACAAGGCCATGCTCCGTGCCAAGGTACTCAAGGGCAAGGAGGACGGAGGCGCCAAGTTCTCCGACTATTTCGACCATGCCGAACGCTGGAACAAGGTGGCCGGCCACCGGGCGCTAGCCATGATGCGCGGCCGGGACGAGGGTTTTCTCAGCCTCGATATCGAGGTGGACGCCGACGCCACCGACCCGGTCAAACCAGCCGAGCGATTTGTTGCGGCGGCACTCCAGGCCCAGGGCAATGGTGCGGCAGACCAGTGGCTGCGCGAGGTTGCCGGCTGGGCCTGGCGGATGCGCCTGCGCGTTTCGCTCTCCATCGATCTCATGGTCGAATTGCGCGAACGCGCCGAAGTGGAAGCCATCGCCGTCTTCGCCCGCAATCTCAAGGACTTGCTGCTGGCGGCACCGGCTGGCGCCCGTGCCACCATGGGGCTCGATCCCGGCATCCGCACCGGCGTCAAGGTCGCCGTCATCGACGCCACCGGCAAGGTGCTCGCCACCGATACCGTCTATCCCTTCCAGCCCCGCAACGACGTCATCGGCGCCCAGGCGGCGATCACCGCGCTGGTCAAGCAGCACGGCGTGCAGCTTATCGCCATCGGCAATGGCACCGGCAGCCGCGAGACCGAAAAGCTGGTGGCCGATCTCATCGAGCGCCTGCCGGGCGCAAAACCGACCAAGGTCATCGTCTCGGAGGCCGGCGCCTCGGTTTATTCGGCCTCGGCGCTGGCCGCCGCCGAATTCCCCGATCTCGACGTCTCGCTGCGCGGCGCTGTCTCCATAGCCCGCCGTCTGCAGGATCCGCTGGCGGAACTGGTCAAGATCGAGCCCAAGGCGATCGGCGTCGGTCAGTATCAGCACGATATTGATCAGCATCGCCTCAGCCGCTCGCTCGACGCGGTGGTCGAGGACGCGGTGAACGCGGTGGGCGTTGATCTCAACACCGCCTCGGCCCCGCTGCTGGCGCGCATTTCCGGCCTTGGCCCATCGGTCGCCGAAGCCATCGTCACCCACCGCGACGCCAATGGCCCATTCCGCTCACGCAAGGCCCTGCTCGAGGTGCCGCGCCTGGGGCAGCGCACCTTTGAGCAGAGCGCCGGCTTTCTGCGCATCACCGATGGCGCCGAGCCGCTCGACGCGTCTTCGGTGCATCCGGAAGCCTATGGCGTGGCGCGCAAGATTGTTGCCGCCTGCGGCCGCGA
>NZ_JAUYGL010000114.1 GCF_030689745.1 Devosia sp. | reverse complement strand
GTGGGCATGCTGCGCCGCGAGGACGTCCTGGGGCGACTGCTTCAACTCGGCTAAGGGCGACAGCCACACTGGCCGCTGAGGCATCCTCAACTCAGGCACGCAAGGTTTCGGCCGCGCTGAGCCAAGGTCCGGGGACGTGGTGGCAAAGGCCGATATGCGCCAGAATGACCTTGTCGCATCACGGCTGCAAGATGGTTGACAACGTTCCCGCCAGTCGCGACAACTTCTGTCAACCCGGACCCAATTGATGTCGGCCCCAGGCGCCGGGATTGCGGACCTGGCCGGACGGCCCATACCACAATAGCGTAGCCCAGATGGCCGAATACGAGCCAGGATTAGGCCAATCATGACAGAGATTATCGTCCTTGGCGCCGGCATGGTCGGCATCGGCACAGCGCTGGCCCTGCAGGAGAAGGGCCATGCGGTGACCGTGGTCGACCGGCGCGGGCCAGGCCAGGAAACCAGCTATGGCAATGCCGGCATCATCCAGGCCGAGGCAGTCGAGCCGTATCCGCTGCCGCTGGATCTGCCCAGCCTGATCGATATCGCGCTGGGCCGCACCAATAACGTCGCCTGGAGCCTCAGCGGGATGCGCCATTGGCTTGGCCCCGCGCTGCGCTATGCGCGTCACTCGCTGCCGCGTGGCTATCGCGCCAACATCGTGCCCGTGTGGTCCAGGATGATCCACAGGGCGACGGCCGACCACAATGCGCTGATCATGGCGGCAGGTGCCGACGACCTCATCTCGCGCGACGGGTACCGCAAGGTCTATCGGACCGCGCGGGGGTTCGAACTGGCTGTAGCAGCTGCCGAGCGTTATCGTTCCGAGCATGGTGTGCCACACCAGCTGCTGGACGGTGCGGCACTGGCGGCGGCTGAGCCGGGACTGCGTCGGCCGCTGGCGGGCGCGGTGCACTGGACCAGCGCCTGGAGCTGCCGCGATCCCGGCGGGCTGGTTGAGCGCTATGCCGAACTGTTCCTGCGCCGCGGCGGGCAAATCAGGCGCGGCGATGCAATGAGCCTGCAGCGGGACGGCAAGGGCTGGCAGGTTGCGACCGAGGACGGGTCCGTCCATGCCGAGCGCGTGGTGGTCTGCCTCGGCCCCTGGTCACCAGCCCTGTTGTCCCGCTTCGGCCATCGCATACCCATGGTCTTCAAGCGCGGCTATCACCTGCACTTTGCGGTCGAGAACGGGCCCGTTCTGCCGATGATGGATGTCGAGACCGGCACCTTCCTGTCGCCCATGACCAAGGGTTTGCGGGTATTGACCGGGGCCGAGCTGAACGGCATCGAGGCGGCGCCGGGCCTGCGGCAGCTGCAGCGTTCGACCGTGGCGGCAAAGCAGTTGTTCCAGCTGGGCGACAAGGTCGAAGACCAGGCCTGGATGGGCACGCGCCCCTGCCTGCCGGGCATGCTGCCAATGATCGGGCCCTCGCCACATCAACCCGGTCTCTGGTACAATTTCGGGCACGGGCACCAAGGATTTACGCTGGGCCCGACCACCGCCCGCATACTGGCCGAAACCATGAGCGCATCCTAGCGGCCCGTCTGTCGCTGCTGGCAGATCCTGTTGGCGCAACTTGCCTTGGGGGCGTCGCCACCAGGGCAGTCTGCGGCAAGGCGTTTTCCCCCGCTCGGCAATCTCGCGTTGCAAGGAGTTGTTATATCCGGCGTGTCGTTCATAATGCGCTGGGCCTATGCAAAATCGGCCAGCACAAAAACTGCTTATACAGGGATTAGATACATGAAAAAATGGATCGCTATCGCAGCTGCCTCGCTGCTCGGGCTCATGGCTCAGCCAGCTATTGCGCAGGATATGCAGTTCTTCCGCATTGGCACCGGCGGCACCGCCGGCACCTATTATCCAATCGGCGGCCTGATCGCCAACGCCATTTCCAATCCACCTGGCTCGCGCGCCTGTGAAGATGGCGGCTCGTGCGGTGTGCCCGGCCTGGTTGCCACCGCCGTTGCATCGAACGGCTCGGTCGGCAACATCAACGGCGTTGCTGGCGGCAATCTGGAAGCGGGTTTCTCGCAGTCCGACGTCGCCTACTGGGCGCAGACCGGCACCGGGATCTGGGAAGACCAGGACGCTATCGACAATCTGCGCCTGATCGCCAATCTCTACCCCGAGAGCATTCACATCGTGGCCCGCCGGGACTCCGGTATCGCATCGGTAGCCGATTTGAAGGGCAAGAAGGTTTCGCTGGACGAGCCCGGCTCGGGCACGCTGGTTGACGCCAAGATCATTCTTGAGGCCTTTGGGCTGAGCGAAAGCGATATTCAGGCAGAGTATCTCAAGCCAGACCAGGCTGCTGATCGCATGCGCGACGGCCAGATGGATGCATTCTTCTTCGTTGGCGGCTATCCCGCCGGCGCGATTGCCGAACTGGCCTCCCAGCAAGATATCGTGCTGGTGCCGGTGACCGGCCCCGAAGTCGACGAAATGCTTGCTGAATATTCGTTCTTCGCCAAGGACAGCTTCCCGGCTGACACCTATAACGGCGTTTCCGAAGACGTCCCCACGCTTTCGGTTGGCGCCCAGCTGGTGACATCGGCGGATCTGTCCGATGACCTCGTCTATGGCATCACCAAGGCGATCTACAACGACAACACGCAGCGCCTGTTTGCCTCGGGTCATGCCAAGGGCAAGTCGATCACGCTCGACAATGCCGTCCAGGGTGCCGGCATTCCGTTCCACGCCGGTGCAGAGCGCTTCTACAAGGAAGCCGGGAAGCTCTAGGCAGTTTCCAGGATCACGACCATACGCGGCCAGTTTCTGGCCGCGTATTTTAATTGGGACCAGACGCGATGACCAGCAGCGCCCTTAAGCAAGACGATGAACCTCTGAGCGCCGAAGCCCTCAAAGCTCTGGAAGCCGAATATGATCCGGAAGCCCGCTTTCGATCGGTCGGTCGACCTGTTGCAGTGCTGGTCGGCATCATTCTGTTCCTGCTGTCGTGCTATCACTTTTATACTGCAGGATTTGGCATTCCCCAGGCCACCACCCACCGTGGTTTGCATATGGGGGTGTCGCTATTCCTGGTCTTTCTGAGCTTTGCCGCATTCGCCGGGTCCAAGAAGCCTTCCCGTCAGCCGAGTATTCTCGGCTTGCCGGTATTGGACTGGGTTCTGGCCATTGCCGGCGCCATTGCCTCATTTTACGTCCCGTGGATTTATAGCGAGCTAGCCTTCAGGGTCGGCAATCCGCTGGCCATCGACGTCGTCATGGGCACGGTCCTGCTGGTCGTGCTGCTGGAGGCGGTCCGGCGGTCCATGGGCTGGCCGCTGCCAGTCATCGCCATCCTGTTCATTGCCTATGCCTATTTTGGCCGGTACATGCCGGGCATCTTTGTCCACCCGGGCGCGGGCTGGGACACCATTATCAATCACCTCTATCTGACCTCGCAGGGCATTTACGGCACCGCGCTGGGGGTCATTGCCACCTATGTTTTTCACTTTGTGCTGTTTGGTGTCATGGCCCAGCGCATCGGCCTGGGCCAGTTGTTCATCGACCTGGCAAGCGCACTGACCGGACGGTATTCGGGTGGCCCGGCCAAGGTGTCCGTGCTGGCCTCTGCCATGCTCGGCTCGATATCGGGATCGTCCATCGCCAATACGGTGACCACCGGCGCGCTGACCATTCCGGCCATGATCAAGATCGGCTTCCAGCGCCACTTTGCGGCGGCAGTTGAGGCCGCTTCATCGACCGGTGGACAGATCACGCCACCGGTGATGGGCGCGGTGGCCTTTCTCATGGTCGAGTATCTCGGCATTCCCCTGCGCCTCATCCTGATCGCGGCCATTGTGCCCGCGTTCATGCATTTTTTCGGCGTGCTGGTGCAGGTGCATCTCGAGGCGCGGCGGCAGGGCATCAGAGGCCTGAGCAAGGAAGAGCTCCCCAACGCGATCAAGGTGTTGCGCGAGGGCTGGATGTCGACCATCCCCCTCATCCTGCTGGTCTATATGCTGATGTCAGGGCGCACGCCATTCGCGGCTGCATTCTGGTCGATCACCGCCTGCATGGTGGTGTATCTGATCCAGTCGTTCATGCGCAGTGGTCTTTTGGGTGGGCTCAAGGATTTCGTCGTCGGGGTCTATGAGGGCTTTTCGCTGGGCGCGCGCCAGACGCTGTCGATTACGGCGGCAGCCGCCCTGGTGGGCGTGGTTATTGGCGTTGTCACACTGACCGGCGTTGGCTTCAAGATCGCCTATATGGTCACCTCGGTAGCCCAGCAATGGGCCGTTGATGTCCATGGGACGTTGGCATTCCTGCCCTTTGAACTGCTGAGCCAGGCAAACCTGACGCTGCTGTTCACCCTGATGATGACGGCGGTGGTGTGCATTCTCATGGGTGCCGGCATTCCAACCACGGCCAATTACATCATCATGGTTGCCGTTGCGGCACCGGTACTGACCATGCTGAACGTCGAGCCCTTGGTGGCCCATTTCTTCGTGTTCTACTACGGGGTCATTGCTGACGTGACGCCGCCAGTGGCCCTGGCCGCCTATGCCGCATCCGGCATTGCCGGCAGCAATGCCTTCAAGGCGGGCAATACCGCGTTCCGGCTCTCGATGGGCAAGGCACTGGTGCCGTTTGTGTTCGTCTTCTCGCCTTCGCTGCTGCTGGTCACCGAGGGCTTTACCTGGCCGGACTTCCTACTGGCGTTCACGGGGGCGGTGCTGGGCATTCTGTCGCTGTCGGCGGCCATTACCAACTGGCTGACGGCGCCATTGTGGAAGATCGAACGCGCCCTGCTCGTCATCGGCGCGCTGCTGCTGATTGCACCCGAATTGATATCGACGGCGATTGGCTCGACCATCCTTGGCCTGGTCTGGCTCCGGCAAATCATCTCCCGGCGCAATCAGCGCGCGCGTGAAGCGCTGGGCTAGGGTTCACCGGGGAGGGGAGCGGGCAGTACAGGTTCCGAAAGGGGCGCTGTGCCGTTCGTCTCCTTCATCCCGGTCTGCCGCCGTTTGCGTTGATCCAGCGTGACGATGATCAGGCCACTGGAAACGACCAGCAGGATACCGCCAATGGCCAGCGGATTGGGGAACTCGCCGAACACCAGCAGGCCCGAAATCACCGCCCAGACGGTGAAGCTGTAAAAGAATGGCGCCACCACGCCGGTGGGGCCGACGCGATAGGCCATGAAGATGAAGAAGTGGCCCGAGATCAGGAACAGCCCGGCGCCGGCCATCAGGGTGAGGTGATAGGGTTCTGGCGTCACCCAGCGCTCGAACAGCAGGTGCATGATGCCCGCACCGAGCAGCACCACCAGCACGGCGGATATCGCCACGATCATGCCGGGCACTTCGGCGGCGACACGCTGTCCGGTCAGGTCACGGGCGGCGCCGAACGCGGCGTTGGCCAGCGCCAGCAAGGCGAAGATTGAAATCCCCTGCAGGGTCGGCTGGGCGATCATCAACGCGCCGATGAAGCCCAGGGCAATCAGCCCCAGGCGGGTGGCACCGATCCTTTCACCAAAGAACATTGAAGCGCCGATAATGACCAGAAGCGGGGTGATCTGGGCCAGCGCACTGGCATCGGCAATCGGCATATTGGCGAGTGCCACGACATAGGCGACGATCCCGGCGGTCTCGAACAGGTTCCGGACCAGCACGCGTTTGTCGACGAGCTGCGGCACCTGCCTGGCGTAGCCCAGCATAAACAGCAGCGGAATGCTCCACAGCGTCGCCGCGACGCCGCGCAGAAACAGCACCTCATAGGGCGGCAGGCCCGTCGTGGCCAGTTTCATCATGGTGTCGTTGACCACGTAGGAGCCGGTCGCAACAACCATGAACAGGGGGCCCCGCAGGGCAGTCGGGATAAAGTGCATGGCGCGATGAGAGCAGACCTGTGGGGCAACAACAACGGGACATTGCGCGGGCGGGGCCGGGATGGGCGAGTGCCCCCAGCCCCGCCCGCAGGGTCAGAATATCGGTGTCCATGCGGCACTGCAGTCGCTGCGCCGCTTCGTCAACCGCTGCAGGGCAGCCGGGAAAGTCGGTGTGGCCCTGCGGTCAAAGGATAGGCCCTGCGCGTCTCAGGCGCCGGGAACGTATTTTCGCCAGTTGTGCTGTTCCCTGAAGCCAAGAACGTCGCGGATCTTGCGGTTCGACAGCGGGCCCTCCCACTCGCCCATCGGTCGGGTGATGGGTGAGTTGGGCGCCCATTTGCGCAGGAAAGCCTCGGTCGGCTCGTTGGCGGTGATCTCGTCATTGACGGCGTTGAACACCTGAAACCCCAACCCGTCCTTGCCGATGCACAGATCAACGATCTGCCCGAGATCGCGCGCGTCGACATAACTCCAGGCATTGCGTTTGCGCGATGGCGGATCGGCGAGATAGGCGGGGAACCGTGCATAGTCTTCCGGTGACACGACATTGCCGATGCGCAGCGCATAGATATCGGCGCCGCTGCGCATGGCAAAGGCCCGCGCGGTCTTCTCGTTGACCAGCTTGGACAGGCCATAGCTGTCCATTGGATCAACGTCATAATCCTCTTCGAGCGGGAAGGAATGGTAATCCTTGTCGCCTTCGGCAAAACAGACGCCATAGGTGGTCTCGCTCGAGGCGATGACGATTTTCCGGATCCCCAGCTTGGTCGCCGCCTCAAGGATATTGTAGGTGGAGACCGCATTGGCCTTGAAGGTTTCATTGTCCGGCTGGATCAGCACGCGGGGAATGGCGGCAAAGTGCACCACTGCATCGATCGGCGCCGGACCCTTGCCGGTGGTGAACCCATCAAAATCGAAATGCATGGACAGGGCATTGAACACCTGGCCGCTATCGGTGAGGTCGGTGATCACGGTGTTGACCCCCTCCATGTCCAGCGGCTTGAGGTCAAGATTGAGAACGGCGTGGCCCTGGGCGCGCAGATAGGCAATGGCGTGCCGTCCCGCCTTGCCGCTGCCGCCGGTGAAAACGATGCGTTTGCTCATGGATTATCCTTCCAACTACCCCTCAGGGCATCAACTGGCCGCCATTGACCTCGATCTCCTGGCCAATAATGTAGCCCGATAGCGCGGCCGAGGCCAAAAACAGATAGGTACCGACGCAGTCCTCGGGCACCCCAAGGCGGCCCTGGGGAATGGTGGCGAGCGCTGCCTCAAGTTGCGCCGAGGTTGAATAGCGCTCGTGGAACGGCGTGGTGATCACCCCCGGCGCCACGGCGTTGACGCGGATACCGTAAGCGATGAGTTCCTTGGCCATGCCGCGCGTGACATTGGCGACGAAAGCCTTGGACGAACCATAGATGCCGGCGCCATTGCTGGCGCCGTTGCGGGCCGCGATCGAGGTGGTGTTGATGATGAACCCCCCGCCTGCCGTTCGCAAATGGGGAATGGCCGCGGCGCTGGCAGCCAGCACCGAGCGCCCATTGAGGTCCATCACGGCGTCATAATGCGCGTCGGTCATCTCGGCGTAGGGCAGGCGGGCGACCATGCCGCCGGCATTGTTGATCAGCCCATCGAGCCGACCGAATTCTGCCACGGTCTCTTCCACCGCGCGGCGCATCTCCGAGGACTGGTTTGCATCGGCCCTGATCAGCGCCACCCTGCCACCCGCCGCCGTGATCTCGGCGGCCAGTTGCCGGGCAGCCTCGACGCTGGAATTGTAGTGCAGCCCCACCATTGCCCCCTGGGCGGCAAAGGCTTTGGCCAGCGCTGCGCCAATGCCGGTCGACGCGCCGGTGATCAGGACTGCCTTGCCGGCGAGGTCGGGGATAACGAGGTGGGATGCGGTCATGGTGCTTGGTTTTCCGTTGCTGGTGCCACCCGGTGGCCGATCAAGGCCCGAATGGATTGGACGTCGTTA
>NZ_JAUYGL010000094.1 GCF_030689745.1 Devosia sp. | reverse complement strand
GAAATTGCCGCGCTTTCACTCGCTGAGGTCATCGTTGACCACCCCGTACCGCATTTTGTTTTCCGCGAGAACGACAGCCGCGGCCTGAAAACCGTGGCATCAGAGCGTAAAGTTCCCATCCACCCCGTCCTCATCGAACTTGGATTTATTCGTTACGTTTCCAAGCAGAGAAAGCTCAAGGGCAATGACCTATTCCCGGATCTCCGTCCCAATGCGGGTACGAAAACCTCCTGGGGTGACCGGACCCACTATGGCTTCAACATTGCGGTCGCCAATGCCCTGGGCGCAGCAAGGGTGCAGAACGACAAGAATAAGACCTTTCACAGCTTCCGGCATTACATCTGCACGGAGCTGGGGCGCTTTCGGGATCTCCAGGACAAGACGATCCAAGATATCGTTGGTCATGAGAACGTCGGCACAACCGATCGGATTTATAAGGATCCCACAGAGCTCGAAGTTATGCTCGAAGCTATGTGCCGGCTTCCTGATCTCACGACGGCAGCTCTGAACGCTTCCTCTGAGCGCAAGATAATCCCCGCTCGGCGCAAAACCACCAAGGCTATAATCTGCTAGGTTCATTCTGCAGGTCCGCCAGGTCCTGATGCCGTTTTGAGACGATTGCGGCTGGGCGTGGCCGATCAAATTCTGCAATGCCTGCTAGCTAGCTTGCTGTTCCCAACTGACAAGCTGGCTAGCTAGCTGTTCCGCGTTTGCGCTAGCTAGCTAGCTGTGGAGCCTCAATAGGTTGTTCTCGGCAAGCGCGAGGCGGCTGATTGGTGTTTTGTGTTTGAGGCTACCATGGGGTCGATGCCAGTTGTAGGCATGGAGCCACCGGGGCAAGTGCTGGGCCCGTTCATCTGACGTTGGATAGGCGATGGCGTAGGCCCATTCACGCAAGGCTGTCTGGATGAAGCGCTCTGCTTTGCCGTTGGTGCGGGGCGTATAGGGCCTGGTGCGCTGGTGTTTGAGATCCTGTGCGATGCAGGCATCACGGAAGTCGCCCGACCTGTAACAGGAGCCGTTGTCGGTCATCACCCTGGTGACCGTGATTCCCAAGCCTTGATAATAGCCGATGGCGGCGTTGAGGAAGGCGACCGCACTGTCCTTGGTCTGGTCTGGGTAAATCTGGGAGAAGGCGATGCGCGAGGCATCATCGATGCACACATGCACGTATTCCCAGCCACTACCGCGCGAGCTGGCATTGCCGGATAGCTTGCCGGTGATGCGATGCCCCACACGCTCGAACCGGCCCAGTTTCTTGATGTCGATGTGGATCAATCCGCCCGGCTTGTCATATTCATAGCGCCGGGGCGGCTCAGCCGGCTCCAGATCACGAATACGATTGAGCCCCATACGCTGAAGGATGCGGCTCACCGTGGCTGCAGACAAACCCAGATGCAGCGCGATCCGCTTGCCGGTCCAGCGCTGCCGGCGCAATTCCCCCACCTGCACGCGGATTGCATCGGGCGTTGGACGGTACAGCTGGTGCGGACGTGACGACCGATCAGCCAGGCCGCAAGCCCCCTCGGCTTTGTATCGCGCCACCCATTTGTGTACCGTCCGCGAGCAGACGCCTGCGGCTTGGGCGGCCGCCTGCGGCGCCTGCCCACCCAGCACCGCCCGCACCAGATGCTCTCGACCAAGCGGCGTCAAACGCGCATTCTTATGGATGTTCATCCGGTCCTCCCTGGACGCTGAAGCTTCGCAACCTCAGTCTCCTCGCAAAGGATCGGATGGACAACCTATCGAAAGCTCACAGCTAGCTAGCACTTCCGCCAAAGTTTAATCGCCTCAGAGAGAAGGCGTAAAAAGTGCGTTGTTCTGGGCTTCCAACAAACCAATATTTTTGGCGCGTATCCTCATGCTCGGACGTCGTTTGCCGACGAGCGTCATTCGTTAACCATAGCCTTGAAATTGGCGTGACATCAGTCGAAGAGCTGTCACGCTGGCACCGAGTCCACCCGGACTCATGGCCACCAAGAAGGCGGCCGCCAGCGTTGCGTCAACAACCCTGACGGCCTGACCAGGTGACCACCAACCTGTTTGTATCAGGAGAGGCCAGATGGCTGACCACTTTTATGTCTGCGACAAGATTCGCAGCAACCCTTCTCTTCCCGATCATTGCGACCATAGGTCGACTGGATGGCTTGGCGCCCGTGCGATGCACAGCGCCTGGCTGGTATCGGCGCGCGCTTAGCCGCTCCACCCCCCTGCGCATCTTTGCTGATTGATCTCAGGCTAAATGCCTGAGGCAGCACGGCTGCGTGCCCAGTTTCTCAATCGAGCCCGGCTCCCGCGTCTTTGAACGCCACGACCTTGCTCGTCCTGATGATGGTCAACATGACGAAAATTACCAAAAACCCAAAAAAGCCGCCCTCCAAGTCTGACGCTAAGGCCGATGACGCTGCGGGTGAAGGCTCCGAGGGCGCACCGAACGAACTGTCCCTGTTCAAGCCGCACCCTCGTGGCGCAGATGACTTCGACCCGCTCGACCTTGGAAACAGGCCGGAAGATTACGAGCAGGAAGACCTGGATCTTCCAGCGCTCGACCATCTGGGCGAAGACGATGAAGTCAACCCGAGGACGTGGTTCCACCCCGATGGTCTCACCAGGGAAGATGTGGATCGCCAGGATGACGCGCTAAGCATGCTCCAGATGGGCAAGCCCGCAACGGTGTTCCTGTCCACTGGCCCCGTCACCTACATGCGCCTCGCCAACCCGCTGACCAAGGACGGCTTCAAGGACGATGCTGGGCGGGATGCAGAGAAAAAGGAACGGCTTCGGCTCACACAGGAGATTGACACGCCGGTCAAGTTGATCGGTCCGGCAAACGAGCACGCCGTCGACGAAGTCACCAGTGCGGTTTATGCCCGCGCGCCCATCTTCGCACCGGTCCTGCAGGCCATGCGCGAAAGTGCGCATCTGAGCCTCTGGCGCGGCGCCAACTACTTCCATTTTCGACCCACGATCATCGTGTCGGGCCCCGGCATGGGCAAAACCACCCTCGTGCACCTGCTGGCCGAAGCCACCGGGCTGCCTATGATTTACCTCGATGGCTCGACGATGATGACCACCGTGGACTTGATGGGTGGCGACGCCGTGTTCCGCTCGTCCAGGCCCAGCGCGATCGTGCAGGGACTGATCCAGCATGAGGTTGGTAACCCTCTGGTGGTCTTTGACGAGATTGACAAGCTGGCCGACATGAGCTTGGGCGCCCGGGACAAGCCGGCCGAAGCCTTGTTGCCGTTCCTTGAGCCGCAGACCGCCGGCAGGGTGCGCGAGCACTTCCTGCAGGTCGATCTCGATCTGCAGTTTTTGAACTGGCTGCTGCTCGCCAACGACATCGACAAGGTGCCCAAAACCGTCCGCGACCGCTGCAAGGTCATCCAGATCCCGCCGCTCACGCCAGAGGACCTTGCGGCCATGGCTGAGGCGGAGGTTCGCCGGCGTCACCTCGAACCCGAGCTCGTCGGTGAACTGATCCGCGCCTGTGCCAGGGGCCAGATCAAGAGCCTGCGCAAGCTCAGCAAGGCGCTCGACGCCGCAGAAGCAACGCTGCGCCGTCCGCTTCTGCACTGAACCCCATTT
The DNA here is from genome assembly GCF_030689745.1 of Devosia sp. Lineage (GTDB taxonomy): Bacteria > Pseudomonadota > Alphaproteobacteria > Rhizobiales > Devosiaceae > Devosia > Devosia alba. Next base: position 14,796 of record NZ_JAUYGL010000094.1, on the reverse strand, counting down.
CTTGAAAAAATCAAAAAAACCGAAAGCTTCCCCTATGACCACCTCCAATATCACCACCAAACTCCCCGCGACCGACGCCAACGGACCTCCCGGTCCGCATCGGAGCGGTTCTCACCGGGCTGTCGTTGGTAACCGCAAGACCCGTCGTGCCATCAAAAAAGTCATTGATGCGCGTGGCGCCGAGCCGGTGTTGATGCCGGTCGATGCAGTGCTGGACGGTCTTACGGCCGTCGACCTGAGTGCCGTGAGGCGCCAGATGATAAGCAAGCGTGCGACGGGCGTGATCCTGTTTCGCTGTGGCCAGTGCAACAGTCCGGTTCAGATCTCATCGAGCCCGTCGAGCTCAACGGGTGACGGTCGTGGCGCCTTCTTCAAACATGCGTACCGCACGCCGGATGGCTGCACCTGGCACACGCCCGAAAATTTGCGCTCGACGGGGGCAGGGCAGTTCAATGGAAATCAAGAAGGTGAGCCCCATCGGCGGCTCAAGATCTGTCTTGCCGACAGCATCAGGTGCGATTCAGACTTCTCCGAACCGCTTGTCGACAAGCACTTTATCCGCATCGGTGACGGGCGCCGCAGGCCGGATGTTTTCACCTCTTACAAGGGTCAGCCGATCGCTTTTGAGCTGCAGCTTGCTCGCCTGACGCTCAAGACCATCAATAACCGCACTGCCGCCTACCGCGCAGCTGGAATCGCCCTGGTCTGGGTCACAAGCGCGCATGAACTGTCGCTGCTGAACAATCAGGCGTTCCGCGATCTCTATCTTGCGTCGGGTGGCCGTATCTTTGCAGTCGATGCGGCAAGCTGCGGGCGCTCGGAAGAAAGCAGCGTTCTGCACCTGCGCGAGCTCTCGCTTGAGCCATGCGTCCAGCACCCATTTTCCATATACAATCGCTGGCGCAGCCGCATGGTCAATCCCGAAGTCATCCTGATGCCGGAGGGGCAGCGCCATGCCGAAGGGCAGCGGGCCTATGCCGCAGCACTCGCGGACCAGCTCCAGGCCAAAGCGCCCGGCCTGACGGAGAAGATCGCCAGTACCGTCGCTTCAGGGGCTGACTTCAACCTTGTGGCGGCAGAATGGAGCGCCTTGGCCAAGTTGGTGGGGGGACGCGATCTGCGGCAGTCCATTCAGGATGAGTTGCCGCGTGTGCTGCGCTGGCTGCAGGCGGTCGAGCGCCTGAACAATGCCACCGGACAGGAGCGGGCAGTGGCTGGAGAGGTCGTGGCGGCCTGTGCTGCGGCGCTCGTTGCTTCCCGCACCGGCAAGCACTGGACCTCGCTGATCGAGCATGTTGCCGATGCTGTGCCGGCGGTTTCTGCCACGCTCAGTTCCGAACTGCGTACCAAGATGACAAGGCTCAAGGCCTCGCCCGGCAAGCTGCACCCGTTCCACGCCTACCACCGCCACATGATCTCGGCCCTGCACCCCTGGCTGTCCTTCTGGCTTCTGGCCAAGGCCCCCAATGGCATGGCGTCGCATCAGCGCCTGCCTTAGCCTTTCTGCCCTGACCGCATACAGCAAGTGTTCTGCTTCTGGCTCATCCGAGAGCCAGAAGCAGATCGTTTCTGTTACTCCGCTCACCCGAAGAGGGTTCGGGGTAACCGTCCCGATGCGGCCGGTAAGCCGGCCTTCTCAAGGACGGAAGGGATCGGAGATCCCTTCAGCAATGCCGTTCCGGCAGCCACTCATCAAAAGAAAGAAGGTCCGAGCCAGAGGTTGACGCCGGAGAGGTCCGCCCACACTTCCCCACCCCAGCTTCCATCGAAGCTGGGGCAAGCGCCGAAGGCGCAAACGGACAAATCCGGGGTCAAGTCTGCCTCCGGGCCCCATTCTCAAAATGTGCGCGACAGCGCAAGCAACGCCACATCACCTTTCTGGTTCAGCACTAGCGGACCAGATCAAACCAAGCGGCATTATGAGGAAGGGCGAGGCAGACGACCTTGGCGACGCAAAAATGGAGTTGGCCTTTGTCTAAAATGGGGCCGGCAGCGGCCTGTCCGGTTTTGGCATGCATGATGCCAATTGCGGACGTTCAGGCCGTTGGGTCTAAGGAAATGGCTCAAGGGGGCCTCCACCTGACGGACTGGCTGGCTATCTTATCGTCGAAGGTGAGGAACAACCGGACATCTTCGGCCCAATCGGCGAGCCGCCCGATTCATCGATGTCTGGACATTGATTCATCAACAGCGGCCCTGACATGGACGCGGGCCGCTGTTGATCCCGCTTAACGATCCTGATCGTCGCTCTACCCCATTGCCCATACGCTCCTTTCGGCGAGTATTCGTCCCCTACGACGCCTCGAGCGCTGATCCGACCAAGCTGAGGCGGCACTGTTCGTGCAGTGCCTGCACATAGACGTTTTTGGCCATGAACAAGGCCTGCCCGAAATAGACCTTTACCGGCGGCAGCACGTCGATCTTGACCTGCGCCAGATCGGCATCTCCCGGCTCCACGCACCAGGCGGGGATGATGGCGAATCCCAGCCCGCTCTCCACGCACTTCTTGACGCTGGAACTGCCCGAAGCCGATGTCGATGCCTCGGTCTGCCCGCCGCCCTTTGCCAGGAAATCCATGGCCATGTTGCGCAGAGTCTGCCCTGGCTCATAGGTCACCAGCGGCCTCCCGCGCGACCATTCGGGAATATCGGCCGGTCGCGGCGGTGGCCCCCAGCTGCGGGGATAGACCAGGTTCAGATGATAGGTCCCCAGCAGGCTCTGCGGCACGACAGGGTCGCCAAAGAATCGTTCGTTGATGCAGACGTCGAGGCTTCCGTTCTTGACCAGTTCGGCCAGCGACGTGTCGCGCTCATAGGCGATCACTTCGACGCTGGGAAACCTGGAATGGAAGGCGGCCAGCACGGCCGGCATCAGGTAGTAGAAAATGGCCTGCGGCAGGCCGATACGCAGAACCGGGCGCTGACTGGTCACAACCAGCGCCAACCGCTCCAGCATGATTTCCAGCTCTGGATGCAACAGATTGTAGAGCGCGACGCCGCGCGGCGTCAGCCGGATCTTCTTGGCACCCTGGTCGGACTCCACGAGCCGCTCATTCATGACCTGTTCCAGCCGGCGCACATGGTTGGCGGCGGACTGGTAGCTCAGATTCAGTTCGCGCGACGCCGCGGAATAGGATCCATGCCTGGCCACGAGGTAAAAGGTCTGGATCAGCGTGAGATTGATTTCTGCCATGGGCTCGAGGCTCCTGGCTCTGATCATAGAGGCAGCGGGCAGGCGGGCAAGCGCCGGCGGACCGAAAGGTCTACAAATATGCTGCGCTTCATCCCCGTTTCATTTGTATCGACGCTTTCGGCAGGGGCGTCCCATTGTGTCCGGACCAGTTTCACCCCGTGTTCGTGACATGCCCCATCCAGCAAGCAAATCTTCCAGATCGCCAGGGTCCGTGGCCGTTGTCGGCGCCGGTATTGTCGGCATGTCAGCGGCCCATTTCCTGTCGCGGGCCGGCTGGCAGGTGACCGTCTATGATACCGGTGTCGTTGCCTCGGGGGCCACGGGTTCGGCGGACGGGGCTGTCTCGGTGGCCAGCAAGAAGCCCGGCCCACTGATGACCCTGGCTGTTGCGGCCGTCAAATTCTACGAGCATCTCATCGCAACTGGCGTTCTCGTCGACGAATACCTGCCGCGCTCGACCTTTGTCGTCGCCTCCGACCAGGAAGAACTGGCCGTGCTCGAACGCCATGCAGGCGAACTGGAAGCGGCTGACGTGGCGATCCGCATGCTCAAGGGCGCAGCCCTCACCCAGGTCATTGGCGCTGCCGCCCCATCGGCCATCGCTGCGGCGGAAGTCCAGGGCGAGGGCCATGCCGTCGGCTACCGCGTGGCCGAACGGCTGCGCCAGCTCGGCGGCTTTGCCATCAGGCGCAATTGCCGCGTCTCGGGATTTGAGTCCACCAATGGCCGCATCACCGGCCTGGTGACCGAGCACGGCACCGAGCCCGCCGATGCGGTGCTGCTGGCCACCGGTATTGGTTCGACGCACTTCCTCGCCGATGCCGGCCTCATCCGCCCGCGCAAGGGGCAGTTGATCGTCACCGACCGCGCCGGCGCCGACACCCCTCATTTTCCCGGCCCGCTGATGTCCTGCCGATACCTTGTCAGCAAGGGCAGCCAGCCGGCCGGCGCTGTCGCCCCATCCCGCTCGTTGGGCCTGGTCATCGACCCGCTCCGCACCGGGCAATTCCTCATCGGCGGTTCGCGCGAAGACCGCGATGACCGGGAATCGGCCGATGCCGATGTCGTTGCGGCCCTGTTGCGCGATGCGGTGGCGCTGTCTCCCTCGCTGGCGCAATTACGCGTCATCCGCGTCTTCGCCGGCCTGCGCGCCGCCACCCGCGACGGCATGCCCATTGTCGGTCGCGTCAGCGGCGCCGACAATCTCTGGATCGCCACGGGCTTTGAAGGTGACGGCATCTGCCTCGGCCCCATGATGGGGCGCCTGTGCCAGCAGATGATCTGCGGCGAGCCACCGGCGCAGGATATCTCCGCCCTCGACTCCGCCCGCTTTGGCCTAACCCTGGCGACTGCCGCATGAGCGACAGCCAGACCTTCCTCTTCGACGGTGTGAGCGTCCCCTGTACCGGCAGGGAGACCATTGCCGCGGCGCTTGATCGCGCCGGCATCCGCATGCTCGGCACCGGGCAGGGCGATTGCGCCGGGCGCTATTTCTGCGGCATCGGCGCCTGCCAGGCCTGTCTGGTTTCGGTAGATGGTGCGCGTATGGAAGCCTGCCTCACGCCCGCCCGCAGCGGTCTGCAGGTCGAGCGCATCGCGCCGGTGTCATCATGAGCGGTCCCGAAGTCCTCGTCATCGGCGGCGGCCCCGCCGGTGTCTCGGCCGCGCTGGAACTGGCCCGGGCCGGCATTGACGTGACGCTTTGCGAGCAAGGTCCCCGCCTCGGCGGCGCCATCCACCGGCAGCCAGACGATCCGACGCAGTCCGTACACGTGCCACAGTCGCACAAACGACGGTGGCAGGCCCTGTCAGACGCGCTGGCCGGCAGCACGGTGAAAGTACTCTGCCGTCACATGTTCGCCGGCATTGAGGCCACTGGGGCCGTGCTGCTTGAGGATCGTATCCATGGCCGCCTCGTCACCCGGCGCCCCGCGGCGCTGGTCTTGGCCATGGGCGCGATTGAACGGGTCGCGCCTGTGCCGGGTTGGCAATTGCCCGGTGTGGTTACCGTCGGCGGTTTGCAGGTCATGATGAAATCGACCGGCCGGGCCCCGGATGGAGACGTGCTGATCGCAGGCTCCGGCCCGCTTCTGGTGGCACTTGCCGCGCAGATGGCCTCTCTCGGCAATGCCCCGGTGGCCGTGCTGGAGCGCAGCCCCAGGCTGGTTTCGCTGCGTGTCGTCGCCAGCCTGCTGAGGGCACCTGCTTATCTCCGAGAGGCCGCTGGCTACCTGCTGACCCTGGTGCGCTCCGGCACCCTCCCGCAACGCGGCGTCTGCGTCACCGCCATCGCGCCCAAGGACGGGCGCCTCTCGGTCACGGTGCGGGATCGTGCTGGCCGGGAACGGCGGTTGCTTGTCGACCGCGTGGCCCTGCATGATGGCCTCCTGCCCAATAGCAACGGCACGACGACTGGCCAACACGGTCCTTTCATCGTCCGCGCCGGCGATTGCCGGGAGGTGCTGGGCGGTACTGCCGCCCTTGCCGATGGCCGCCTCGGCGCACAAGCTGTCCTTGCCCATCTCGGGCAGACCGCGCCCGCCAACAAAGGGCCTGCTGCCATTATGGCGCGTGAGCGCCAAGCGCAGGCTGCTCTCAACACCCTGTTCGACTATTCGGGTCGCGATCCCGCCCAGCTCCCCGACGAAACCGTTATTTGCCGCTGCGAGGGCCGCACCCTTGGTCAACTTCGGTCCATGCTCAGTGCCGACGATCCGGTCTCGGCGCGCGAAATAAAGCTCAATGGCCGCTTTGGCATGGGCTCCTGCCAAGGTCGTTTCTGCGCAGAATGGGTGGCCTCGTTTGTGGCCAGCCAGCGCAACGGCACCCCCCCTCAGCCCTCCGAGATCGTTGGCAGCCGCTGGCCGGTCAAGCCGGTCCCCATTTCCGCTTTCGTCACGCTTCCCCCCTCCAGTCCGTCAGAGTGAGCGCCGTGTCCACATTGTCCCAGCTCGTCAAATCCGGTTCCGACCGCATCGAAGTCACCTCGCCCTATGATGGCCGCTTGGTGGGGCTGGTTTCAGCGACCTCGCCCGCCGCCATCGTCGACGCCGTTTTCCAGGCCCGTACCGCGCAGGCCGAATTCGCCTTTTCGACGCCGGCCGAGCGCCGCGACCTGCTCAACGCCCTCGCCTCCGCGATTGCCAGCGAGGCAGAACCGATGGCTCAGCTCATCTGCGCCGAAGTGGGCAAGACCATTGCTGAAGCGCGCAACGAGGTGAGGCGCGCGCAGAACACATTGCGCCTTTCGGGCGACGCAGCCACTTTCCTCGATGGCGAAGTGCTGCATTGCGGCATCGTGGCTGGCGGCGCCAATCGCCAGGCTGTCATTACCTATGAGCCGGCCGGCGTCGTCGGCGCCATCACGCCCTTCAACTATCCGCTCAATCTGCTGTGCCACAAGCTCGGCCCAGCCATTGCCGCCGGCAATGGGTTGGTGGCCAAACCATCGCCCAAGGCGCCGCTTGCTGCACAGCGTCTGGTCGAGCTGGCTGTCGAGGCTGGTTTTCCCGCTGGGCTGTTCCAGGTGGTGCATGGCGGCGCCGCCGAGGCGCTGGCCCTGGCCCGCGCCCCCATCGATCTGTTGAGCTTCACAGGGGGCACCGCCGCGGGCCTCGCCCTCAAGAACGCCGCCGGCCTCGTCCGCTGCCTCATGGAACTGGGCGGCAATGACCCGCTCTTCGTCATGCCCGACGCCGACCTGCAGGCGGCCGTACGCACCGCCATCGCCCAGCGCTACGAAATCGCCGGCCAGAGCTGTGCCGCCGTCAAGAAACTCTATCTCCATGCCGATATCCACGACGAGGCGCTCGAAGCCCTGGTCGAATCCGCTCGCGCCGTCCGCCACGGCGACCCCCTCGATCCCGCCAACCAGATGGGCCCGGTCATCGACGCGCCATCCGCCACCCAGGTTCGGGCCCGCATCGGTTCGGCCGTGGACCAGGGCGCCCGCCTGCTTGTCGGTGGCACAGGGAAGGGGACCATGCTGGCCCCAACTGTGCTGGCGGATGTCCCGCCGGATTGCGATCTCTTCGCACAGGAAACCTTCGGCCCGGTCATTTCGGTCCGCCGCTTCGATGATGCCGGCGCGGCAATCGCCGAATTCAACGCCGGCGCCTATGGCCTGCAGGCCGGCGTCTTCAGCAACGATCACGCCGTTCTCAAGCGCTTCTCGCGCCAACTGCGCGTCGGCGGTGTGATGATCAATGAGGGTCCCGATTTCCGCGCCGAGCATGTCCCCTTCGGCGGCATCAAGGGCAGCGGCTTGGGCCGCGAAGGGGTACGCATCGCCCTACGCGAGATGAGCGAAACCAAGGTTGTCATCGACTAGGGAGGGTTTGAAATGCGCATCGCGGTATTTGGAGCATCCGGCCGGGTCGGTACCCGCCTAGTCGAAGCCATTCTCACCGATCCAGGCCTTGAGCTGGCGGCGGCTCACGTCTCACCCGGTTCACCCTGGATCGGCCGTCAGGTCGGCAACACCGTTGTCGAATACCGGCCGGCCGAAGCCGCCATCAATGCCCATTGCGATGCCATCATCGATTTTTCGTCACCCGCCGGCAGCCTTTATCTGCAGCGCATGGCCGGGCAGCGTCCGGTGCCAATCGTCATTGGTACCACCGGCTTTTCCAGCGATGAGCTGGCACAGATCGACGCGGCTGCACGCTACCGTCCCATCCTGATGGGCGCCAATTTCGCACTGGGCTTCACCGCGCTCGCCCGCACGGCACGGCAGTTCGCCACTGCCCATCCGGGCGCCCTGGTCACCATCGAGGAAACCTACCACCGCCGCAAGAAGCGTGCGCCTTCGGGCACCTCGCTGCTGCTGGCGCGCACTGTGCGCCAAGCACAGGCCGTTGCCGCGGGGGCCAGTCCTCCAGAACCGGCCATCCATGTTCACCGGTCGGGTGACACTGTCGGCATTAACGCGGTGCGTTTCGATCTGGGCGATTCCGACGTGCGCTTCACCTTTTCGGTGCAAACCATCGCCGCCTATGCCCGCGGCGCTCTGGCGGCCGCCATTCAACTGGTCGAGTCGGGCGCCGGCCCCGGTCGCTATGACGCCTTCGACATCTGATCTCCACGACAAAGGCCAAGACATGAACGAGCTGAGCACGGCATTTACCGGCGTCTTCACCGCCCTGGTGACCCCCTTCGACGAGAACGGGATCGACTATCCGGCGTACGACCGTCTGGTGGAGTTGCAGATCGCCGCCGGGATCAAGGGCCTTGTGCCGGTGGGCACTACCGGAGAAGCTGCCACCCTGTCGCCCGACGAGGCTGCCGCCCTCATCGCGCGGACCGTCAAGCTGGCGCAGGGCAAGGCTTTTGTGCTTGCCGGTGCGGGCTCAAACAACACGTCTCATGCCGTTGAAGCCGCCCGCGCCTGCGAGGCCGCGGGGGCCGACGGATGCCTTGTGGTTACGCCGTATTACAACCGTCCCAGCCAGGCCGGTCTGGAGCGCCATTACGATGCCATAGCCGACGCCACGGGCCTGCCCATCATGCTCTACAGCGTGCCGGGGCGTTGCGGTGTGGAGATCGCGCCGGAAACGGCCGCCACTCTGGCCCAGCGGCACAGCAACATCTTCGGCATCAAGGAGGCCGGCGGCCGCGCCGAGCGCATCAGCGAGTTACGCGCCGCCTGCGGACCCGATTTTATCCTCCACTCGGGCGATGACACGCTGGCCTTGCCCTTCATGTCGGTTGGCGCACTGGGTGTCACCAGCGTGGTCTCCAACTATGCACCCGAGGAGATGGTGGCGCTGGTGAGCGCCTGGCATCGCGGCGACCACGCGACCGCCCTGGCGCTGCATGATCGGATATTCGCGATTTCCAAGGCGTTGTTCATCGAAGGCAATCCGGTGCCCGTCAAGGAAGCACTGGCGCTGCGCCAACAGATGTCTGGCAGCGTGCGCGCGCCGCTTGCCCCGCTCGCCCCATCCAGCCGCACGACCCTTGTTGCCGCTCTGGATCGGTTCGCCGGAGCAAAGAAGTGACCGCCGACTCTTCCAAGAAATGCCACAAGTGCGGACTGTCCGTTTGCATTGATGCAGCCCGGGCGCACCTGCAATCTGAATACCGGAAGGTTGGTCAGCCATGACCGTTCCCAGACACCGTCGTTCAGTTTTCAGAGGGAGACTATGATGAGACTACTGACTATGTTACTCGCCGCGGCCAGCGTGGCCATGGGGCTCGCGGTCACACCGGCCGTCGCCCAGCAGAGCACCATCGACCAGATCAAGGAGCGCGGCGTGCTCCGCGTGCCAGCCATCCTCAACGAGGACCCCTATTTCAACAAGGACCCGCGCACCGGCGAATGGCGCGGCTTCGTCATCGACATGGCCAGCGATATCGCCACCACTCTGGGCGTCGAGCTTGAAGTGGTCGAAAGTACCTGGGCCAATTCCATTCTCGACGTGCAATCCGGCAAGGCCGATATCGCGCTGGCGCTGACGGCTCTCCCGTCGCGTGCCCTGTCGATCTCTTTTTCCGCACCCACCTACTACAACAGCTTCGTCATCGTCTCGCCCAAGCCCGAACTCGCATCGGCCACCTGGGCTTCTCTGAACGATCCGTCGATCACCGTGGCGGTGGACCTGGGCTCGTCGCAGGACCTGATCACCCAGCAATACCTTCCCAAGGCCAATGTGCTGCGCTTCAAGACCCGTGACGAGGCCATCCTGGCCGTCGCTAGCGGCAAGGCCGATGCCATCGTCAACACGGTCCTGAACTCGGTGGTCATGATCAAGCGCAACGCCGCCCTGGGCCAGGTCTATGTGCCCGAACCAGTGCTGTCGTCGCCCTCGGTTATCGGCATCAACTACAATGCCGACGAGCAGTTCAAATCCTTCATCTCGGCCTGGGCCGACTACAATCGCCGTGTCGGCAACAACCAGACCTGGATCGTCAATGGCCTGGCGCCGTTCGAGATCGGGCTCGACGACCTGCCCGAGAATTTCGACCTCGGCGGCTAGTCCGTCCATGCCGGGGCGGCACCCGCCCCGGCCGACTTCTTCAGGGGATGCACCATGCCGTATAAATGGGACTTCAACTCCGTCCTGCAATATTGGGACCTGTTCGCCTGGGGCCTATGGTTGACCTTTGCCTATACGCTCGGCTCGATCCTGGTCGGCGTCGTGATCGGCATGGTCATCTGCTTTGGCCGCTTGTCCCCGTTCAAAATCGTCAGCGGGCTGTCGCGCGCCTATCAGGAAGTGTTCCGCTGCACGCCGCTGCTGGTGCAACTGATGTGGATCTACTACGCGCTGCCGCTGCTGATCGGCGTCACCATCGAGAACTATGTCGCTGCCATGCTGACGCTGTCGCTCTATGCTGGCTCCTTCTATTCCGAGATTTTTCGCGGTGGCATCCTGTCCATAGACAGGGGGCAGACCGAAGCCGCCAAGGCCATTGCCATGTCCGACCGGCAGGTCATGTGGCGCATCGTCATCCCGCAGGCTTTCAAGCGCGTCCTTCCATCCTTCATCAACCAGTCGGTCATCCAGTTCAAGAACACCTCGCTGATCTCGGTCATTTCGGTGGGCGAGCTGGCCTATATGGCCGCCGTCGTCAACGGGCAGACCTACCGCCCGCTGGAAGCCTTCACCATCGTCGCCCTGCTGTATTTCGTCGTGCTGTTCCCGATGACCCAGGCCGCCGACTATGTCGAACATCGCATGCGGGTGAGTGACTGATGGACGTGTCAGCAATTTCAGGGGAAGCGACCATGCAATCAACCGATGCTGAGCCCATCCTGACCGTCAGGGGCCTTCAGAAAAGCTACAACAAGCTCCAGGTGTTCAAGGGTGTCGATCTTGACCTGCATCGCGGCGAGGTCTTGGCCATCATCGGCCCCTCAGGCTCGGGCAAGTCCACGCTCATCCGTTGCCTCAACCTGCTCGAAGTCCCTACCGCTGGCGAAATTGCCTACAATGGCCGTCGCGTCGAAAACCGCTTCCAGTCGCGCGGCGGCAATATCGGCTGTGGTGAACTTCGTCGCCATGTCGGCATGGTGTTCCAGCACTTCAACCTGTTCCCCCACAAGACCGTGATGCAGAATATCTGCGAGGGCCCCATCGCCGTGCTCAAGGAGCCGCGCGCCGAGGTTGAGGCACGCGCTATGGAACTGCTCGGCAAGGTCGGCCTTTTGGACAAGCGCGATGCCTATCCCAACCACCTGTCTGGCGGCCAGAAGCAGCGCGTTGCCATCGCCCGGGCCCTTGCCATGCGCCCCGACGTGCTGCTGCTCGACGAGGTCACCAGCGCCCTTGATCCGGAACTGGTGGGCGAGGTGCTGCAGGTTATCCGCCTCCTGGCGCAAGACGGCATGACCATGGCCATCGTCACCCATGAAATGGCCTTCGCCGCCGACGTAGCCGACCGCGTTGCCTTCATTGATGGCGGCGTCATCGCCGAGGTGGGTACGGCCGACAATGTCATCCGCAATCCGGCCAGCGAACGGTTGCGGGCATTTCTCAGTCGCTTCAATGCCTGATCGGAGCGTGTCATGAAGGTCCTGATCATTGGCGGCGGCCGCATCGGCCTGGCGGTGGCGGGCCTGCTGGCCAGTTCCGGCGGCCATGACGCCGAAGTCGCCGATGTGACGCAGGAAGCCCTGGACCAGGCCGCCCGGCGCGGCTTCCGCACCCGTCACCTCGATGCGTCGCGCCGCAAGGATTGCGTCGAGGCGCTGGCCGGCTTCGACATCGTGGTCAATGCCGCGCCCACGCGCCTCGCCGCTGCCATCGCCACCGCGGCCATCGAGGCCGGCGTCCACTACGTCGATACCGCCGAGGACACCGCCCCGGTCAGCGAACTCGCCGCCACAGCCGGCCACGGCAAGGTCATCCTGCCCGGCTGCGGCCTGTCGCCGGGCCTCGTCGCCAACCTGGCGGTCGAGCTGGTCGATGCACTCGAAGGCCCCATCGACATGGTGGTGCGCGTCGGCGGTCTGCCGGTGCATCCCTCCAACGGCTTCGGTTATGGCCTGTCTTGGGATGTCGATGGCCTCATCGCCGAATATACCGGCCTCTGCGAGGGGATAGTCGAAGGCCAGCTGGTCAGCACCGGACCGCTGCAGGACTATGAGAGCTTTGTGCTAAATGGTCGTCCCTACGAGGCCTTCAGCACGGCCGGTGGTATGGGCAGCCTCTGCGCGGCGCTGCAGCACAAGGTCCGCAACCTCAGCTTCCGCACCATCCGCTATCCCGGCCACCTGACGCTGGCGCGCTTTCTCTTCGAGGATCTTGGCCTTAAGCGGCGACGCGACATGCTGCGCACCGTCCTGCGTTTCGGGGTGCCCGATGTGGTTCAGGATGTCGTGGTCATCTTCATCAGTGTCCGCGGCTTTCACCAGGGCGTTCCAGCGGAACGCTCCTTCGTCCGAAAGATCTACCACGAGCCGATGCGCAGCCCTTTCCCGGTCTCCGCCCTCAGTCACACCTCGGCCGCGCATCTGTGCACCATGATCGACCTGATCGAAGCAGGCAAGATTGAGGCTGGCGGTGTGGCTCGCCATGAAGCGGTGAGCCTGGCGCTCATTGGCCAGAACCGTTTTATGGCGCCTCTCCTGAACTAAGGGCCACCTGACCGTACCTTCCGCCAGAGCGGCGAAATCGCCGGCCACGGGGCCACTGGCACTTCGGTGTGCGAGGGGCAACATCGGCGCCGCAATCGCTGCGACCACCGAAGTTGAGGTCAGCGTTCAGTGGCTCCACAACGTCCGCTTTCCGGCGTTGACGATGCTGCCTTCAATGCCCGCAATGGGGCGCGATGCCGACTGGCAGCAACCGACCCCATTCCCGCCGTTGCACTGAGCGAGGAGATCCCCGAAAAGCAGACGTCCCGAAAACCTGGAGCAGATCCAACCACCGAGGACTTCGTTAGTTTTTCTAACGTTCGTGTTAAATTTTCGAATGACCGGTTCGGTGGCGCATGCGCTACGCTTCCCCCAATGAGCTAAACCTTTGGGAGGAGGCATGAGCACTGAAACTGCATCATCGCGTTCCAACATCAGTCTTGAACGTCGGGCTTGGAATATCCGGCGCAATGCACTCCTCATGGGAGAGGTGCAAGGTCAGGGCTATATAGGACAGGCGCTGGGCATCGCAGACGTCTTGGCCGCTTCTTATTTCCATGCCCTGGAATATAGGCCGAGCGATCCGGAATGGGAGGGACGGGACCGCTTCCTTCTTTCCATTGGCCACTATGCCATCGCGCTTTATTCAGTGCTGATCGAAGCTGGCGTCCTTCCGGAAGAAGAGCTTGGTACTTACGGCATGGACGACAGTCGCATGCCCATGTCTGGCATGGCGTCCTACACTCCCGGGATGGAAATCACCGGTGGTTCACTGGGCCACGGGCTCGGCATCGCCGTTGGCATGGCCATGGGGCTTAAGCGCAAGAATTCGGGTTCATTCGTCTATAATCTGATGTCGGATGGCGAACTCGGTGAGGGCTCGACCTGGGAAGCTGCGATGGCTGCGTCTCACCACAAGCTCGACAATCTGATTTGTCTGGTCGATTTCAACAACCAGCAGGCCGACGGTCGGTCGACGGATATGCTTAGTGCCGAGCCGCTTCCCGAGAAATGGCAGGCCTTCGGTTGGCATTGCCAGCGCGTTGATGGCAACGACCTCCATGCTGTCGTCGCTGCCCTTGATGCAGCACGTAAGCACCCTGGCAACCAACCGCGGACGATCATTTTCGACACCCGCATGTGCAAAGGCGTCCCCTTCCTCGAAGAGCGCGAGATTACCCATTTCGTTCGTGTCGAGTCAGGCGAGTGGGCCAGAGCCTTGACCGTCCTTGACGAAGGAAAACCGCAATGACAACCGCCTCGATGGCCCGCAAGTATGAGCAGCGATTTGCTCAGCCTGCCGGCGAGCGCGTAGCGACTTCCGCAATGATCGCTTCGCTGGCCGCCGAGGGTTATGACACCGAAGCAGCGCCATTCGGCCATGCCCTGGTCGAGCTTGCCTTAGAGCGAGCAGAAATCGTGGGGTTGTCGGCCGACTTGGCGAAATATACAGACCTGCACATCTTCTCGCAGGCCATGCCCGACCGCTTCTACCAGATGGGGATGGCCGAGCAGGTGATGGTGTCGGCGGCAGCTGGGCTGGCGCGTGAAGGGTTCCTGCCTTTTGCCACCACTTACGCCGTTTTTGCTTCGCGCCGCGCTTATGACTTCATCGCCATGGCGATCGCGGAAGAGAACCTGCCGGTCAAGCTCTGCTGCGCGCTGCCGGGGCTCACGACCGGCTATGGCCCGAGCCATCAGGCAACTGAAGATCTCGCCATATTCCGTGGGCTGCCCAATATGACGCTCATCGATCCTTGCGACGCGGTTGATGTTCGCCAGTCAGTGCGGGCAATGGCAGATCATCCTGGCCCTGTGTATTCAAGATTGTTGCGCGGCAAGGTGCCGGTCGTCCTGACGCGCTACAAGCCAGACTACCAGTTCGAAATCGGCAAGGCCCAGCTCATTCGCGAGGGCGACGACGTTCTGATCATATCCTCAGGCATCATGACCATGCGGGCGCTGGATGCCGCCGAGAAATTGGCAAGTGACGGTGTGCAGGTGGCGGTGCTCCATTCACCCAC
>NZ_JAUYGL010000091.1 GCF_030689745.1 Devosia sp. | reverse complement strand
GGCTCGCCAGTGCCTCAGGGCCGCGAATGCTCATAACTCTACCACCGCGTTACCGCCCCGCCGGACACCGGCACATTGTAGTTTACTTCGATGAATCCATAGGATTTCCGGCCGATTTCATTGTTCTGGATGATGCCGTCGTCACGCCTGTCCGCCATCACCGCGTCATAGACCGCTTCGGGAACCCGCACGCCCCAGATGCTGACCGTTTCGGTCGCGCCAGTCTCTTCGTTGAGAATGGGCAGGCTGAGCGTCTGCCCGTCGGCATCGAGCGCCTCGACCACCAGATAGTAGTTGGTAGCGTCGGTATTGATCTCCGGGAAGGTCCAGAAGCCAGATTGCTCGTCCGCGCGATTGACCACCCGCAGCGTATATTCCTGCCGGATCAGATCGCGCAGCGCCGTCAGGTCCGCCACCGCATCCTCGGCTGCCGGGCGGTTGCCCTCAGCGGCAAAGGTCTGGCCTCGCGTGCGGATGGCCTCGGCATCCAGCACCGCCTGCTGCACCTTGGTCTCTTCAAAAATCGTATCGTACAGATTGTCCATCTGCGCGGGCAGACCTTCGGCCAGCTCAATCCGCGCCTGTTGGGCCTGTTCGGCCTGATAGGGCTGCCACACGCCGAAATAGCCAACAAACAGCGCCACCAGGGCCGCAGCGATCAGCAATACCGGCTTGCCCCATTGCTGGCGTCCAACATAGAGCCGCGCCAGCGTCACCCCAAAGCTGGGTGTCGGGGGATCATAGGTAAACCGGCTTTCCTGCAGAGCCACCACACCCTCCCTGAGAATGTGGTCGGACACCTCAATGCCCTGCTGATGGTAAATGTCGCGCAGCCTGTCGATCAGTTGCGCTTCCTTGGCGTCGGTATCGAGTTCACGCGTGGCCAGACCCTGCTGGTGGCGCAGCGTGTCCACCAC
Organism: Devosia sp.; assembly: GCF_030689745.1. Taxonomy (GTDB): domain Bacteria; phylum Pseudomonadota; class Alphaproteobacteria; order Rhizobiales; family Devosiaceae; genus Devosia; species Devosia alba. Next base: position 2,316 of record NZ_JAUYGL010000091.1, on the reverse strand, counting down.
GTCCATGGCCAGCATGACTTCGTCCAGGGGGGCAGCAGACCGCGCTGTCACGTCACTCATTATTGCCGCCCGCCCTTGCCCGCCGGTCCCCTCAGTTCTTGCCCTCAAGCAGCAATGCATTGCCCTCGGCGGCCAAAGCCGCCAGCCGGCGCTTGCCATCTTCCACTGCGTCGCGGATTTCCTCGGAATTCTTGGTCGAGGCCACGCGCATCTCGTTGATGATGGTGCGGCTCTTCTCCTGGAAGTTGACCACTGAATCCACCAGCTTCTTGACCGCATCGGCGCGTACGGTTGGGCCATAACCGGCCCGCACGGCCTCCTCGGTCACCTTGTCGCCGATTTCCGAAAGGGTTTCTAGGCTCTTGCTCATCCCTTCCTTCATCGCATTCAGCGTGGCGGTGGACTCGTGCAAACCAAACATGCCGGTAAACGAGGCAGACAGTGCGGTCAGCACTGTTTCATTGGTCGAAAAGAACGAGATCGACTGCTGATACACGCGTTCCTTGGCGTTGGTGGTCTGCATCAGCCGCGCCATTACCACTTCGGATGTGTTGTAGGAGATAGTCAGATTGTCCGACAGATCCTTGGCGATCTGGTACCGCGCTTCCTCATTTTGCATGTCGCGCAGCTTTTCGTCGCGATCCATTTCCAGCCGCGCCCGGTCCGCCGGCACGCTGCCGGCAAAGGACGACACAGCGGTCGATGCCGCCAGCAGGATGTCCTTTTTTCCCTTCAGGCGCTGTTCAGCGGTGTGCAGCACTTCGAGCGCCATCACCTCGGACTGCTTGAGCGCACCACGGAAATCGCGATAGGCCTCCAGAATGGTGTGCTCGCGATCGATCTGGTCTTTGGTATCGGCCGTGACGTCCAGATAGGTGTCGCGGATCTTGTCAAAGCGCGTGGCAATATCGCCGCGGCTGACCTTCATCCACACATTGGACGCCCGCTCGAGCAGGTCGAGCTTGTTGTCTGCCAATTGGTCGACCATGCCTTTGGCGTCGTCGCGGATGGAATCAAAGCCCTTGGTGATGTCTTCGTAGCGCTCGCCGATCTGCATGGCGGCAATCTGCTCGCGCACCACCTCATTAAAGGCACTCGCCTGGCTCAGCGTCCGCCCGATCAGCAACACGCGGGTTTCGTCCAGCTCGGTAATTTTCTCCAGCAGGCCCGTAATCGGGGCTTCACCCTGCTGTTCGGGCCAGATGCCCAGGTCACGAATGGCGTTGACTGCCTTGTCCAGATACTGCAGCGGCTTTTCCGCCCCCATGGCAGCGGGTGCAACTGAAGCCATTGATGTCGTAGACCCGTCATTGGCCATTTTATCGCTCCTCATCCTATCCAGACGAGCCGGCAAATGCCTGTCGTCGTGCTATTGATCGCTGGTGTGCCGCTGCGTGACAATTGCAACTGCTCGCCCCGACAACTATTTAGACATATTGGTGCGAAAAAGCCGCACGTAAAGAGCCGGAGCACCCCTATGACACCTAGCTGTTTCCCTTGGCATCGCGGCCACAATAGGGCCGGGTTCCAGCACCGGCGCGACGGGAGCCGCTGATGGATTTTGGTGGACGCTATCTGATGGCAGCGCCGCGGGTCGCGGTATGGGCCGCGCTCAATGACACCGCCATGCTGAAAGCCGCCATTCCAGGCTGCCACAAGATCGTCTGGTCGGGGGCCGATACACTGGATCTCGAGATCAAGGTCAATCTTGGCGTCGTCCATCCCATCTTCAAAGGCGATCTGGCGCTGACCGACATCGTCCCGGCCGAACGCTATACGCTCACGGGCCGGGGCAGGGGCGGGCTGCTGGGACTGGCTGAAGGCGCAGCCGATATCATTCTGTCCGATCATGGTGAACACACCCTGCTGGTCTTTGCTGCGCGAGGCGGCGCCTCCGGTCAGATCACCAAGCTGGGCAAAGCGATCATCGGCAATTCGGCGCAGAAGATCATCGATGGCTTTTTCGAGCGTTTTGGCGCGGCCATGGATGCCCAGGTGACGCCCTTGCCGGTCGAATAGCCCAGCTGACCTAACCTATTGATGGGCTTGTATGACTTCGGTTGCTACACCGGCAGGACGGCGCCCGGAAACTCGTCGTTCTCCTTGCCAACGGCTCGCTGGTGATCAGCGCCAGGCCGTTTCCGACCCCGGTATCGATCTTCGGCGGCAGGCAGCTGCAATGCAGTGCTCGGGCTGTGCTGTCAGCCTGGCTGACGGGTGCGTGGCCAGCGGCCTGATGGTCAAATTTTGACCAACCGGAAAAATATCATCAATTGCATCTTGCAAGCTGCCGATTTGCACGATTGTATCGACTGA
>NZ_JAUYGL010000089.1 GCF_030689745.1 Devosia sp. | reverse complement strand
TCAGTCGCACCGGAATGGCCCGGCCCTGTTCCCGCACCGCGGCAGTGCGACCGGCCCGGGCGAAGGGCGCCGCAAGCAGCGCAATGCTGCCGTTCTCGACCGCCCGCAACACCACGCCAATTGCGGCCTGTGGATCGGCGCTGTCACTATCACGCTGCAGCAGCGCACCCGGCTCCAGCGCGCGCCGGTCCTCGGGCTCGATCAACCAGAGCTCGACTTCAGGCCCGAACCTGCCGGTCAAAAACCCTGGCACCAGCGGCGCCATATCCGGCGGCGAGCTTGGCTCGCTGCTGCCCGAGCGGGTTGCGATGGTGACCATGGCGACCCGTTCCTGCGCCACCGCGCCGGCGCTGTCGGGAGCAATCAGCCCCAATTGCACGCCAGCGGCGATATCGGGCGTCGTCAGCGCCTGCGGTACATCTGCCAAATTCCACGCTGACGTGCTGGGCACGAGTGGCAGCCAGCCGAACCAGCGTGTGGCCGCCGGGCGCGGACGGGCCAGCGCGCCATGGCCAGCGTCGAGAAAGCTGGGTGCAACAGCCTGCTCGCTCGGCGGCGCGATCGGGCAGGGGGCGTCCGCCGTCTCGTAGATCGGGTCGACGCGCCGTTCCGTGACCGCCACTGCCGGCCGGTCGAGCAGCTGGTTGATGGCCGCACGTCCGCTGGCCAGACAGGCGCTATGGCCCAGATAGCCCGCCGCATTGCCGGCCAGGGCCATGCCCTGAGGGCCGGAACCGGGTTCGAGCCGCTGCTGTTGCGTGTTCCAGTGGCTGGTGCCGCCCGCCATGTGCCAGAGTTCCAGATCTGGCTGCCAGCCCCCGCACACCACCAGCCGGTCCGCGCTCAGCGTCGGCTCCTCGTGGGCGAAGCCGGCCATGGCCAAATGCGGGCTGACCTCCAACCCCGCACCCTGCGGCGCATGGCGGGCTTCGGCGATTATGGTGCCAGGCGCCATGGTGATGCCATAGGCCTTGCTGAACTCGATAAAGCGCGATTGCGGCTGCGGCCGCGCATCGATGATGCGGGGCACGGCAATGCCGGCGTCGCGGGCCAGCATGGCCAGCCGATAGGCGACGCTGCTGGCGGTGGCGAACAGCGCCGACTGGCCACACCACACCCCATAGTTCCTTGCCAGATCATAGGCCTCACGCAGGCCCACAATGCCCGGCAGCCGATTGCCGGCAAAGACCGGCAGGCGCTCGCTCGCGCCCGTGGCGATGACGATGTAATTGGCGTGCAGATCCACCACCCGCGCCGACGGCATGGTGTCGGCCTTGTCGGTGATGTGAACGCGCACCGCACCCGGCCGCGCCGCATAGACGGCGGCGTGGGTCAGCGCCGTAATGCCGGGAGAATCAGCAATGGCCGCACCCAGCCGCAGCCAACTCGCTTCGGGCGTTTCCTCGCCGTCCAGGCTGCCAAACAGCCCGCCATAGCCGCCCAGACGCGGCGAGGCCTCAAGCAGAATAACGCTCAACCCGCTATCGGCAGCAGCGATAGCGGCCGACATGCCGGCGACGCCACCCCCCACCACAATAAGATCGGCGGGGGTCTCGACCGCGCCGATCCCTTCTGTCCAGGGCAGGGCCATGGCGTTGGCCCGGCGCACATCCACCCCCAATGAAGTGCCCGGTGCGAGCAGGTTGCGCAGCCGATGCAGCGCCGCATAGCGCGAACGCGGCGCCAGCGTCCGATATTCGGCGCCCGCCGTGATCGGGGTCCGCTCCATCGCCAGGGCGCGCTGCGGATCACTGGCCTGCGCGGCGGCAATAATGGCCGGCGCAAACCGGCTGGAGAGCGCCAGCGGTCCTTCGGCCCCGCGGCCGACCGTATCAATGCCCGCAGCCAGCACGGCGCTGAGCACGCTATCGCCAGCAAACCCCTCGATCGTGCGCCCATCCAGCTTGAACTGCAGCTTCTGGTCGCGATCAATGGCGCTGCCGGCCAGTGGTCCGGCGGTGGCAGCGGCCAACCTGTTGGGCTGCCCCCTCATCGTGGCGCTCCGATATCGCTGACCCGGCTGTCCGCATGGTTTCGGTCCACCAGGTGCGCGGCAAACCAGTCATTCTCCGACGCGCTGGCCTGGCCGCACAGCCAGCGGGCGATGGCCGGCGCCAGAAACGCCCCGATGGCGCCAAAACCGGCCAGCACATCCGGGCCCGTCCCCCCCAAGCGACCGGCTGCCGGGGCGCCGTCGCGGGTGATCACCCCTGGAAAGCTGGCTTGACCGGCCTGCCGGACGACGCCCGTCTGGCCCAGCGCCGTGCCCAGTGCGCGGGACAGCGTGTCGATCGCACCCGGTCCGTGCGCCATGATGCCCCCGCTGGCAAGCTGGTTGAGCATCACCCCGCTATCGAGCTGGCACAGGACTGGCGCCGCCAGTTTCTGGTGCGGGATGGTCAGGATGGTGCTGGCCAATTGCTGCTGCAGCAGCGTCGGCCAGCTTGTGCCCGCCAGATGGGTGATGATGGCGGCATCATCGGCCAGGATGGTTTGGCCAATGGTGATGGTTTCGTCGGCAAGAACGCATTCTGCCCGGCCGTCCCACTGGATCTGCAGCGGCACCTCGACCGGCAGCCGCTTTACGCCGCTTTGCGCCATCCAGCTGTCGAGGGCGGGTTCCAGCACGGCCCGGCGCAGCAGCACCGCATCGCGCAGCATCACGCCATCGCGGTCCGGCCCGAGATAGTGCAGCGGCGTCCGCTCAGCCGCCACCCCATAGGCCGCCGCCATGTGGCGGAGATGGGCCAGCGCCTGCTTGCCCGGAGCCCCGTCGGCGAACAGGATCGGGTCCAGCCGGACCATTGATGCCCGCTTGCCGATCCTGCTGATCAGCCTCGTGGTCTCGGGGACGGTGTGGGCCAGCAGAGCCCAGCTTTGCGGTCGCGTTATCGCCGCCACCGACAGATCGAGCCCCTGCGGCAGGCGCTGCCCTGCCACGCTCGCGCCCTGGAACAGCACCGACTTGCCATGCACCGTGGCCAGCAGCCCGGCCAGCAGGCGCGCCAGCGGCGTGGCGCCGATAATGGCGAAGTCGACGCGGCTTTGCTTCATGCCGCCACACCGGCCTGTGGCAATGCGTCCCCCGCAATGGTCCGTGTTTTTGTGGTTTTTCGCCGTATTCCGGTTATAGATGGGGCCATATTGCCGTGCGTCGGCGCTAAGTATTCGTGGCCCATGATTTTCTGGTTTGTCGCCATCGCTGTTACCGCCATTGCGTGCGCTGCCCTTCTTTACGCAGCGGGCTCGCGCACGGTCAACGCAGCGGGGCCTGAATTGGCTGATGGCAACCGTGATTTTGGCCTTGTGCTGGCCGGGATCGATGCCGATCTCGCCGCCGGCAAGCTGGAAGCCGCCGACGCCGAGGCCGCCAAGGGCGAACTGGCCCGCGAAATCCTGCGCCTCAAGGCGGAAACGCAACAGGTCGCAGCGCTGCGCCCCGAAATGGGTCGTGCACCCCTGCTGGCCGGTCTGGCCGGCATCGCCGCGCTGGCTCTGGTGGTCTATGCGCAACTGGGCAGTCCCGACCTGCCGGCGCAGCCACTGGCCGACCGGGTGCCGGCGAGTGCAACCCAGGAGGTTGACCTGGACCAGGCCATTGTGCGCATCGAAGCCGCCCTGGCTGCCAATCCTGACGATCTGCGCGGCTGGACGGTGATTGCCCCCGCCTACATGCAAATGGGTCGCTTTGGCGATGCCGTGCAGGCCTATCGCCGCATCATCGCGCTGTCCGGCCCGACGCCCGACCTGCAGACCAATCTGGCCGAAGCGCTGATGTTCGAGGCGCAGGGCGCGGGCTCGCCTGAGGCGATGGACTTGTTGCGCACCGCTGCCGCCAGCGACCCGCGCCATGTGCTGTCGCGGCTCTATATCGCTGCCGAACTGACACGGCAGGGCGACTATCCGGCCGCCATTGCCGCCTGGAACGACGCCCTGGCGCTGTCGACGGGCGATGAACCCTGGCTGCCCGCCGCCCAGCAGGGTCTCGCCGTGGCCCAGAACGACGGTGCCGAGCCGGTTGACGGTCCGGCCGCCGCGCTCGATGATCAGCAAGCAGAGATGATCGCCGGCATGGTGTCGGGCCTCGCGTCACGACTGGCCGAGCAGGGCGGCACCATTGAGGAGTGGACCCAATTGGTGCGCGCCTATCTGGTGCTGGGCGACACCGCCAAGGCCCAGGCGGCCTTTGACGAGGCCGTTTCGGCCTATCCGCAGGCCTTCGATCGCGGTGAACTCGATACGCTGGCGCTCGGCGCCGGCCTCACCATCAAGGGAGCAAAGCCATGACCATGCCCATCGGCGTTCGCAAGTCGGGTTGGACGCGCAAGCAGAAGCGGCTGGCGGTCATCGCCGGGCTGGCGCTGGTGCTGGCGCTGGCGACCACGCTGGTGCTGGTGGCACTGCGCGACCAGATCGTGTTTTTCCATTCGCCATCCGACATCATGGCCCGCGACATCGCCATCGGTCAGCCGATCCGGCTCGGTGGCCTGGTCAAGGACGCCAGCTGGGTGCGGGAAGGGCAGGACAATGTGTTCATCGTCACCGATGGCGCCAATGACGTGACGGCCCGCTATGTCGGCCTGCTGCCCGATCTGTTCCGCGAGGGGCAGGGCGTGGTCGCCGAGGGCAGCATGGGCTCCGATGGTCAGTTCACCGCCACCAACGTGCTGGCCAAGCACGATGAAAACTACCTTCCCAAGGAAGTCGTCGACGCCCTCAAGGCCAGCGGCGAATGGCGTCCGGAGACGGCGCAGTGAGTATTGAACTCGGCCATTTCGCGCTGATCCTGGCCTTTGCCATCGCCACCATGGGCGCGATTGGCGGCTATGCGTTCTGGCGCTCGGGCGCGCGCATTGCACAGGTACTCAGCCAGGCCGCCATCCTGCAATTCGTGCTGGTGGCCGTGGCCTTTCTGGCGCTGGTCCAGGCCTTCGTCACCTCGGACTTCTCGCTGCTGCTGGCGGTGAACCATTCCCATTCGCTCAAGCCGCTGATCTTCAAGATCTCCGGCGTCTGGGGCAATCACGAAGGCTCCATGGTGCTGTGGATCTTCATCCTGGTCAGTTTCGGCGCCATGGTTGCAGCCTTTGGCCGCCGCCTGCCGCATGACCTGCTGACCCTGGTGCTGGCCACCCAGAGCCTGCTGACGGCGGCGTTTGCCGGCTTCACCATTTTGACCTCCAACCCGTTTGCGCGGGTATTCCCGGCGCCGCTGCAGGGCAATGACCTCAACCCGGTGCTGCAGGATATCGGTCTGGCGATCCATCCGCCCCTGCTCTATGCCGGCTATGTCGGTTTCTCGGTCTGCTTTTCCTTCGCCATTGCCGCGTTGATTTCGGGCCGCATCGATCAGGCCTGGGCCCGCTGGGTACGTCCCTGGGCGATGCTGAGCTGGACATTCCTGACGCTGGGCATCGCCATGGGCTCCTACTGGGCCTATTACGAGCTTGGCTGGGGTGGCTGGTGGTTCTGGGACCCGGTGGAAAATGCCAGCTTCATGCCCTGGCTGGCCGGCACGGCGCTGCTGCACTCGGCGTTG
>NZ_JAUYGL010000079.1 GCF_030689745.1 Devosia sp. | reverse complement strand
CGATCAGAAAACGCTCACGTCGGGTTTGTTTACGCTTGCCGGCATACTCAGCATCGGCGAAGGAGATCTGCTTCATCGGAAAACTCGGCGGGTGGTGTCCGGCTATTTTGCCAAAATCAGGAAGTCTTTTTCAGAGTTTCCTTAAGCAGTTTCGGGTGCGTTACTCGCGATGATTTTTTCAATGACGGAGGCAGTTCGGCCCCCTGATCTCACTGTTCCTCTGGGCCGTGGGACTCCTTGCCAGAAAGCCGTCCCCCCACGGAAAATTTAGGAGAGTTGCCGTGACCATGGTTCATGAGCGCACCCGTAGTGTGGTGCAGACAAGAGACTTCTTGCGCGACTTATCCAGGGACTCATCCCTGCCTGAACCCATCCGCCGCGAGGCCGAACGTCTTTTACGACACTACCCAGAAGCAGCTGATATCTGGCTCGCCGGCAAGCTTGAAGCACGACGCAGAGAGGAATTATCTCTATTGGCGGACAAGCATGGTCCCCTACATCCGGCATTGGGCTGCTGGTTAGTAGCTGAACCGCTGTTCTGTGACGAAAGCGCTACGTCGAGTTCAAACCACGGAGAATGATTGAGTTTCATCTCAAGCAGATGACCCTGCTAAGCGACTTGCCGGCTCCAACTCTTTGCCTTTTTCCAATGCAAAGGATTGCAGCGAACAAGTCGCTGAATGTCGCGTTAGTCACCAAGAAAGTTAGTGGCCGCTAACGATCAGCCGTCCCAGTCTAATAACTGCTTCAGGCCGGGAATCGCCAGTTGCAACAGGCTTGAACCGGCCAGATGATACGCATCATCTCCCTTATCCCTTGCGCCAAAAGGTATTCACTGCTTTGTCCAGAACTTCGTGAATATCGAACTGCCTTTCCCAAGGCATTGACTTTCTCCTCCAGCGTTATCACATGGATTCATGACTTTACTATTTTTCAGGTAACACCTCGGTCAATGGCCAGGAGACTTCCTAGCCATCGCTTGTCCGCGTTGCGTGAGCCGGACTCAGTTTCCCGAGCCCAGCGTCAAGATACAGAGCGGTCGATTAGCTACAGTGCTTTCGGCGCAGCATCTTTGATGGTTGGCCAGTTTTCATTGGCTTTTGCGATATTCCCTTGTACATCCTCGAGCCAGCGGGCTTGAGCTTCCTTGTGTACGTTCAGGTACAACTTGCCATCTACCACACGCCAGAGTAGCGGATTGACATCCAGTTTTTTCTCCAGGGCTACGCCCATCGCACAGAAGCCGCCAAAGGCTGGCGCATACTTGCCCGGGTCTTGTTTGAAGGCATCCCGATTCTCGCTGCTAGCAAACCAGTAGGTTGATCCATCGATGGTTTCCGCAAGGGTCGACGCGCCCTGCTGAGGGCCACTCGAGGTGAAATAGGAAACGGGGTCGTAACCTTGAAGTGCGATGCCCTTGCTATCGACGTTAAGCGCACTGGTGGACTGCTCGTCATAGGCATGGGCGGCCTGTGGCGTCGCTATGGATGCCGCCGCAGTGATGGCAAGGATCGCCATTGCAGCAATCAGGCTGCGGCTTGAGGTGCGGGGAAGTGAGGTCATGTGAGTCTCCAAAGTTCAACAAGTTAATGTCGCCCATGCTGGTCCCGGTATGCACGGCCAGCATCAAACGGCTGTACATAACCTATCGCGCAACGTGATACGCAGGGTGTTTTAAAGTATCGTATCCATGACCATTCGTATCATTGGCGATTCCATGGATAGGCTCACCCACCTGCTAGACCATTTCTCTCTACGCGCCGGTGTTTTCTATGCCGGTCAGTTTTGTGGCGTGCAATCCTTCCAGGCGCTCCCTGCGCGAGGCCACATCCATTTGATCAGGCGTGGGCCGGTTCAGCTGATTGGCTTGGGAAAAGATGCGATTGCCGTTGCGCGGCCAACGCTCTTGTTTCTGCCTCGCCCAACAAACCACCGCTTGCAGGCAGATGAACATGCAGGGGCCGATATCGTCTGCGGTTCTGTTAAATTCGAGGGGGGGAGCGTGAATCCCATAACCGATGCTCTGCCGGGCGTGGTGATGGTCGAACTCGCCGAACTCACCGGGGAAGGCAGCTTGCTGGATCTGATGTTTGAGGAGGCCTTTGCTGAGCGCAGCGGCAAACAGGCGATCATGGATCGTCTGTGTGAGGTGCTATTGATTAGCCTGCTTCGCCATTGCATCGAGCAAGGGCTCACGCAAAGGGGCACGCTGGCAGGCCTTTCAGACAACCGTTTAGCAAAGGCCCTGATTGCCATGCACAATGATCCGGCTCGGCAGTGGGATCTAGCCTCCATGTCGTTGCTGGCAGGAATGTCTCGGGCTCGTTTTGCACATCACTTTCGTCAAGTCACGGGCGAGACCCCTGCTGATTATCTGGCCTCATGGAGGGTCATGCTGGCTCAGAGACTTCTGAAACGTGGCTATCAGTTGAAATACGTCGCCTACGATGTTGGTTATGGCAGCGCGAGTGCCCTAACCCGAGTCTTTACCCGAAAGGTGGGTTGTGCGCCTAGCGACTGGGTCAAGCAGCATGACCAGTGAGGCACGGGTGTCCCGCACCCAGCCTGACTCTACAGGACCGCAGTGCGCAGCCTTGGTTACCCCAAAAAGTCATTGACCCGCTCAACACAGCATCCCGTTGAGATAGCGTTGGGCCTGCGGGTCGCGGGCACTTTCGAACAGTTCGCAGGCCGGACCGCTGTCCAGCACGCAGCCGCAGCCATCGCGCACCCAGCACACCGCCACGTGATCGGCCAGGCGCCGCGCCTGGGCCAGGTTGTGGGTGACCATGAGCAAGGTGTAACGGCCTTTCAGACTGTCGATCAGGCCTTCGACCGTGGCGCTGGCGATCGGGTCCAGGGCGCTGCACGGCTCGTCGAGCAGTAGCACGCGGGGCTCCAGGGCCAGGGCGCGGGCGAAGCACAGGCGCTGTTGCTGGCCGCCGGACAGCCCCAGTGCCGGCTTGTGCAGACGGTCGCGCACCTCGTTCCACAAACCCGTGGCTTGCAACGCCTGCTCCATGCGGCCATGCAGTTCGCGCTTATCGCGCACACCATGCTCGCGCAGGGCAAACAGGATGTTCTCGGCAATGCTCAGGGGGAACGGGTTGGGCTGCTGGAACACCATGCCCACCTGACGGCGCAGGGCTTGCACATCCACTGCCCCGTTCAGTACATCCTGATTATCGATCAGCACCCGGCCGCTGACTCGCGCACCCGGGATGAGGTCGCTCATGCGGTTGACCGCCGACAGCATGCTGCTCTTGCCACAGCCGCTGGGACCGACCACGGCCATGAGCTCGCCTGGGGCAACATCCAGCGACGCGCCCAGTAAGGCCCCCTGCTCGCCATAGTGCACGCTGAGGTTCTGGATACTGAGTGAAGGCGGTTGCGTTGCAGCAGTCATAACATCATCTCGCGAAGGAAAGCGGTCGTTTGCCGATCTGCCAGGCCAGCAACTGAATCACCAGCGCGAAGCCCAGCAAGACCAGGGCGGTTGCCGCCGATGCCGGACTACCGCCGGATACATTCATGGCCAGGTCATAGATATGCACGGCCAGGGTACGTCCGGAGTCGAACAGGCTCTCCGGCCAGCGCATCACATAACCGGCGGTGAACAGCAGCACGGCGGTTTCCGCCAGGGCGCGCCCGGCGCTGAGCACCAGGGCGGCGGCAATCCCCGGGGCCGCAAACGGCAGCAGGATGCGCCGCAGGTAACCGACCCGGGAGATGGCCAAGCTGGCAGCCGCCTGTCGGTAACTCTGCGGGCAGTCGCGCAGGGCCTGCTCGCAACCGCGGATAAACAGCGGCAGGACCATGCAGGCCAGGGTGCAACCACCGGCCAGCAACGAATAGCCCCAGCCCAGTTCGACCACGAATAGGCGATAACCGAACAGGCCGAAGACCACCGAGGGCACGGCACCCAGACCGTCAAGCGCCCATTGCAGGGTCAGGTTGAGGCGACCCTCGGGACGTACCTGCTCCACCAGAAACAGCGCCGTACCCAGGCCCAGGGGCACCGCCAGGCTCATGCAGATCAGCAATACCAAGGCGGTGGACACAATGATCGGCCCGATCCCACCGCTACGCCCTGCCTGCTCGGGTTCAGCCAGCAGAAACTGCCAGTCGAGCACGCCTATGCCATCGCCGAATACCGTCCACAGCAGGCTCAGGGGGGCCAGCATCAGCACCAGCGCCAACAGTCCCAGGGCGCGGGCGCGCCAGGCTTCCCGGCGGTTCATGTACGGCTGCCATAGAGACGCGCCAGCGCCATCAGCAACAGCGCCAATACCAGCAACAGCCAGCCACTGAGATACAGCGCCTGCAGATGAGGGCCCGTGGCATAGCTCATTTCCAAGGCAATGTTTGCGGTCAACGTCCTGACCGGCGCAAACGGCGAGCCGGGCCACTGCACCACATTGCCCGCCACCATCAGCACCGCCATGGTTTCGCCCAGCGCCCGTCCCAGTTGCAACAGGATGGCCGGCCACAGTCGCGGCCAGGCTGCGGGCAGCAGCACGCGACGAATCGCCGACCAGGGCGAAACACCCAGGCACAAGGCCGCCGGCAGGTGGCGACGGGCGCTTTCGCGCAAGGCCACATCGGCCTGCACCATCAGCAGCGGCAGGATCATCAGCGCCAGCACGATGCCCGCCGCCAACAGACTGGCACCCGGCGGCAGCCAGGCACCGAGCAGCGGCACCAGCACCACCAGCCCCCAGAGTCCATAGACCACCGAAGGAATGCTGGCCATCAGGCCGAGCATGGCCCCATAGACCCGTGCCACGGCCGCTGGCGCGTAGAAGATCAGCCAGATGCTCACCAACAGCCCCGCCGGCACTGCCAGCAGCAGGGCCAGCAGGCTGCTGAGCAGAGACGCGCCGAGCATGGCCTGCAGGCCGAACAGACCATTGGCCGGTTGCCAGCTTGCGCCCAACAGGCTTGCCGGTTGCTGCAGCAACGGCCAACTGGCCTGGGTCAGAAACAGCAGAATCAGCAGCAGCACCACCGCAGCGGTCAACGCACAGCCCAGGCTGGCCGCGCGCAACAGCCAGTCCAGGTTAGAGCGCAGGGATAAAGGCGTGCTGATCGACAAGGTCGGCCACCTCGCTGGACTGGGCGAAGGCCAGCAATGCGCGGGTATTGGCATCCGGCTCACCATTCACTACCAGGTTCAACTCGCGACTCAGCGGGTACTGGCCAGCAAGCAAGGCCGCGGTCGAAGCCGCCTGGCCATCCAGCGCCAACAGCTTGATCGGCGCGCCCAGTTTCACCTCGTACTCGGCACTGCCAATCGATACGTAGCCGATCGCCAACGGGTTGCCAGCCACCGACTTGATGCCTTGCTGGTTGTCGCCGATTACCAGATCCGGATGAACCTCCGCGTTATCCAGCCCGAAGTGCTGGAGAAACAACTCCAGAGTCGAGTGACCTTCGGCCTTGTGTACTTTCACCACCTGCCCCGCTGCGCCGCCCAGATCCGACCAGTCACTGAGTTTGCCGGTATAAAGAGCCACCACCTGCTCGCTGCTGATGCCATCGAGCGGGTTGCTGGCGTGGACGATCATGGCGATGCCATCCTGGGCAATGGTGTAGGGCACCAGATCCCGCTCATCTGCATGCAACGAACGCGATGCCATGCCGATGGCCGCCAGGCCGCTGCGGGCATCCTGGATGCCGCGCGAAGTGCCGCCGGCCTGGACATCGACTCGCACATCGGGGTGCTGGGTTTCGAAACGCTTGCCGATTTCGACCATCAAGGGGGCAATGGTGCTGGAGCCGGAGAGCGTAATGGTCTGTTTGTCTTGTGGGGCACACGCGCTCAGAAGCAGCGTTGTGCAGGCCAGCGCGATAAGGTTGCGACTGATCATCTGTTTGAAACTCCTTAGCAACAACTGGCTGGCGAAGAGGCGGCGGCACCCTGTTGGTCGAACGGCAGACCGCCGCCACAGCCCGCGAACAGGCCGAAGTGGCGGCTGAAGTCGCCGATAAACTGGAAGTGCGCGGCGAAGCGGCTGTCCTTGAGCATGTGCCAGGTATTGCCGCACACCGGGAACACCCGGCCGGTCTCGATGCGGTGATGCTTGTCCAGCACGAAGGCCGTGGCCGCGCCGGGGATGCTGCCCTGGTAGATCACCGCCTGGCCGTAATCCTCGCAGGCCGGCTCCAGGCCATCCAGCTTGAACAGCCGGTAGGTGGCAGAGAAAAACCGCGCATCGCCGAGCTTGTCGGCCAAGGCCGGGTCGGTGATGGCGATCGGCTGATCCTCGACCAGACGCGGATCGCTGAAGCCATGGCGGCGCGCCAGGTGCTCGAAATCGTTCCAGTACAGGGCACCGCCCAGGCATTCGCCGTACAGCACCTCGTCCTGACGCAGTTCGTCGGCCAAGCGGCGGTCGGCGTAGACATCGGAGAAATACAGCTCTCCGCCCGGCTTGAGCAGGCGGTAGGCCTCGCGCAACACGCTGTCCTTGTCCGGCGACAGGTTGATCACGCAATTGGAGACGATCACATCGAAGCTGGCGTCGGCCAGATCCAGCGCCGCCAGGTCCTCGATATAGCCGTGGCGGAAGGCCACGTTGGCGTAGCCGAAGCGTTCGGCGTGGTAGTCCAGGTGCGCATTGGCCACAGCCAGCTGCTCGGCGGTCATGTCCACACCCAGCACCGAACCCTGCGGTCCCACCAACTGCGCCAGCACATAGCAGTCGCGCCCGGAACCACTGCCCAGATCCAGCACCCGGCAACCCTGCAGCAGCGCCGGCGCCACCAGGCCGCAGCCGTAGTAGCGCGCGCTGACCTCCGGGTGCACATTGGCCAGCAGCGGCTTGAGCCAGGCCGGCATGTTGGCCACATCGCAGCAGGCGCTGGTCTTCAGGTCGCCGCTGTTCTGCAGGACCTTGCCGTAGTAGTTCTGTACCGATTCGTGCATGGATAACCTCTGTTCATGGAGCTGTTCATGAAGTACGTCGCCCTGCGCAGTAAACAGGCAGAACAACATCATGCAAAATGATTGACTCGCTACCCACCTAGATAGAAAAAATCCACATTTGTTACAGCAATAACCACGACATGTGTTCACCCAGTCCAAAGCGCGAAGCCCATATCAGGGTGAGGTTATCGGGCACCGCGTTGGTCAAAGAAAAAAAGGCTGTCATGCATCCTGGCAATGGCTGAATCACTGTCATGCGAATGCAATGGACGATATTTAAGATCAGCTCATGTTCAGATATCTAGATAACCAGACATGAGCCTATACGCACTCACCCGGGATCGCGGCGAAGCGATTTATATCCAGATTGCCCGCCTGCTGGAACAGGATATTGCCCGCCAATACAGCCCCGGCGACGGGCTGCCTGCCGAGGCCGAACTGGCCGCACGCTTTGGCGTCAATCGGCACACCTTGCGCCGGGCCGTGGATGAATTGGTCGAGGCCGGGCTGGTAGAGCGCCGCCATGGGCGTGGCGTGTTTGTGATCGACACCCAGCTCGATTATCAGCTCAATGCCGGCACCCGCTTCACCGAAACCCTGAGTGCTCAGGGTTTCACCACCGAAACCAAGATTCTCAGAAAACAAAAAATCCCGGCCAGTGAGCGCGTCGCCGAGCGGCTAGGTCTTGCTAGTGGTGCACCCTTGATCTGGATCGAGACCCAACGCATCGCGGCCGAGCGACCCTTGTGCGTGATTTCCCACTTCGTCAGTGCCGAACGCTTTCCCGAGCTGTTCGAACACTACACGGGCGGGTCTTTGCATGCCTACCTGGAACAGGCGTATGGCTGCGTGCTGCGGCGTACCGAGAGCCTGGTGACCTCAGTGCTCCCGCAGGGAGATGACGCACGATTGCTGGGCATGCCACAGAACCAGCCGGTACTGAGAGTAAAAAGTGTGAATGTAGACGACAGGGCTGCAACCCCAGTCGAGTACGCCATCACCCGGTTCCGCGCCGACCGGATCCAACTGCGCATCAACCCATGACAGACCTTCACATCCATCAACCTTGATCATCAACCTGCAGGAGCTGTTGCAATGTATCTGAAACAACGCATGAGTCGCAAATTGCTGACCGTTGGCCTAAGCCTAATCACGGCAGCCGCCACTGCCATCCTACCGTTAACGGGCTATGCCCAGGCGCAGAACGATGGCAGTGCACAGCAACCGTTGCGCGTCATTCTGGTACCGGCAGACGGCGGCACCGAAGACGGTACCAAACAAGATTTCCAGCCGATTTTCTCGGCCATTACCCGCGCCACCGAGCTGAATTTCGACATCAAGGTCGGGCAAAGCTATTCGGCGGTTATCGAGGCCATGTGCAATGGCGCAGCCGACATCGCCTGGTACGGCCCGGCCAGTTACCTGCAGGCCCGTGAACGTGACTGTGCCGAACTGCTGGCCCTGGCGGTACGCGACGGCCAATCGGTTTATTACTCGGGCATTTTTGTCCGTAGCGATGCCGGCATCGACGCGATCGCAGATATCAAGGGCAAGCGCATCGCCCTGGGTGACGTCAACTCAACCTCCAGCTTCGCGGTGCCGGTGGCGATGCTGCTGACGGCGGGTGTCGATCCGGCGCGCGATACCTCGATCAACATGACCGGCAGCCATGCCAATGTGCTCAAGGCCCTGGCCGAAGGGCTGGTGGATGCTGGTGGCGCATCGTTCGACTCCTTCGAGAAGGCCGTCAATGCCAAGGCCATTGAGCCGGGCAGCCTCAGCGTACTGACCAAGAGCGCGCCCATTCCGTATCCGCCACTGGCCATGCACCCCAAGCTTGACGATGCGGTGAAAGCCAAGTTGCGCGAGGCCTTCGACAACATTGCCAGCCTGCCAGGCATCAGCCCCGAGCAGATTCGGGGTTACGGCGGCGGCAAAGTCGACGGTTACACCTCCCAGGTCAGCGAACAGGACATGGCCAATGCCGGCCTGATGTTCGACAAGGTCACCGATCAGGTCAAGACCGAGATCATGAACAAGGCTGGCGCGCGCTAAGCGGGTTCGATGCCAACCAAGCGGCGCACAGTTGCTCTGCGCGCCGCTCTTCCCAGGAGTCCGTCCATGATTCGTTTCGATTGCATTTCCAAGGTATGGCCCGATGGCACCCAGGCACTCCGTGATATTTCGCTGCATGTGCCGCGCGGTCAGTTCTGTGTGATTCTCGGCCCATCGGGTGCCGGCAAATCGACCCTGCTGCGCGCGGTCAATGGCTTGATGCAGCCAAGCAGCGGCACCGTCAGCATCGACGGTGTGGCCCTCACCACGGCCAGCGAGCGTGCCTTGCGCAAGCGCATTGCCATGATTCACCAGCACTTCAACCTGACCAACCGCATGACGGTAGCCGCCAACGTGCTGGCCGGCCTGTTGCCAGCGGTCACCACGCTGCGTGCACTGAGCGGCTGGTTCAGCCCCGAACAACGGGCTCGCGCCTGTCGCTTGCTCGACCAGGTCGGCCTGTCACCGGCGCACCTGCAACGCCGCGCCGGCGACCTCTCCGGTGGCCAGCAACAACGTGTCGGGATTGCTCGCGCCTTCATGCTCGACCCGGAAGTGGTGCTGGCAGACGAACCGGTGGCCAGTCTCGACCCGAAAATTTCCCGCGACATTTTATCGCTGATTCGTGATGCCGCCCGTGAGCGCAATGCCAGCGTACTGTGCAGCTTGCACCAGATCGATCTGGCGCGTGAGTTCGGTGACCGCATTATCGGCATGCGTGACGGCAAGGTGGTGTTCGACGGCACACCGGCGGAGCTCTCCGACCAGCGAGTCGAAGCTCTGTATCAAGGCGCCCAGTGGGAGGATCAAGAGCCGGCCAACCCTGCGCCTATGCCTGACCAACTTGCCGCTGCCTGCTGAGGAATGCTCCATGAGTGCAAAACCCATCCCCGTACCCGCCGAAGGCAAGCGCCTCGACTGGCACCTGAGCCACCCCTACTCCGCACGACATGTCGCCATTGCCCTGCTGCTGCTGGCAGTGATTTTGGTCACCGGCCACCGTACCGAGATGGATCGCATGGTGGTGATGACCGGCGAGGCAGCCGGCAATCTGCTCGGTCTCAATGACGATTCCCAGGTGGTTCGGGGTCTGTCGCGGGTTGCCAGCGCCATGTGGCCACCGGTGATTGCCAGTCAGGAAGAGGTCGGTCGTTTACCGGAACTGAACCGTGATCGGCTGCCGGCCTTTGCCCGCATCGAGGTTCAGGAGCGCGTCGTACAGACGCTCAACCACGAGACCCTGCAACTGGAAAGCGCTACCAGCCAGGTGGAGTATCTGGTCAACCCTCTCGGTTACCTCTGGACCGTGCTGGTGAAAATGCTGGAAACCCTGGAGATCGCCATCTGGGGCACCTTGTTGTCGGTTGCGCTGTCGATTCCGCTGGCTTACTACGCGGCCCGCAATTACAGCCCTAACCGCGCCACCTATACCATGGCCCGCGGCACCATCAGCCTGCTGCGCTCGGCACCGGAACTGATCGTCGCCTTGTTTCTGGTCCTGGCGTACGGTTTCGGCCCCATCGCCGGTGTACTCGCCCTGGGTCTGCATGCCGCCGGCTTTCTTGGCAAGTTCTACGCCGAAGATATCGAGAACGCCGACAAGAAACCCCAGGAAGCCCTCGAAGCCATAGGCGCGGGAAAAGTCAAAACCCTGTGGTATGGCGTGATGCCGCAAGTGGCACCGCAATACATTGCCTACACGCTCTACATTCTTGATCGCAACCTGCGCATGGCCACCGTGATCGGGCTGGTGGGTGCAGGCGGTATTGGCCAGGAGTTGAAGGGCCGCTTCGACATGTTCCAGTACGGTCATGTGGCAACCATTTTGCTGGCGATCTTTCTCGCCGTGTTCCTCCTCGATCAATTCTCGGCCCGCTTGCGCGCCAGGCTCATGTAACGCGCCTGTGCCGAGCACACTGCCGAAACCAGTTATCTAGACATCTATTCATCCATACACACATGTGGAAGCCCGAACATGAATGCAACACCGCCCACCCTGCCCCCGCGCGGGCAGTGGCCGCGCCTGCTGCTGGCCGTACCGGCCGCATCGGTGCGGGCCCTGGCCGAGCAACTGACGCACACCCTGCAGGTTGAAGACCTGCACCTGCCACAGTCCGGCCTCGGCTTGCTGAGCCTGCGCGACAGCGCGCTCAACGATACGTATTTCCCCGGTGAAATACCGGTGTCCCGCGCCCATGTGCGGGTAACCGCAGGGAGCGGCATACCGGTCGAAGGCGCCGCCCAGCTGCTCGACGACCGCGCCAGCCTGGCCCGCGCCATCGCCGTGATCGACGCGGTTCTGGCCGGGCAGTTGCCGGGATTCGCCCAAGTCCTGCCCCTGTTGCAGGCCGGCCAGGCTCGCCTGGATGCCGACAAACGCGTGCGCCAGGCCCTGTTGAGCACCACCCGCGTCGACTTTTCCCTGATCGGCACTGAGCAGGATGATGACAATGACTAAGCAGCCCACACACACCTGTACACCCGCTGGCGGCACGGCGCTGCAGGCCTGGCAGCCGCTGACCCAGCAAGCCGTGTTCCGCCAGTTATTGCATGCCTTCAGTTATCCGGGACAGATCATGGCCCTGGACTGCGAAGATGCCATGACCCATGTGCTGGCCACGTTGCTCGACGCCGAAGTCAGCCTGGCCGATGTCCACGAGCAGCTCGACGCCCTGGCCTGGCAACGCCTGCAGGCACGTCGACAGGTTGTTGAACAGGCCAATTTCGTCCTGCTCGATGGCAGTCGCCCGGCGTTGTGCGAACCCGCCCTTGGCACGCTCGAATCCCCCGAGGGAGGGGCCACGCTGATTTTGCGCGTGGCGCAACTGGGTACAGGAACGCCGCTTGCGCTTAGCGGGCCGGGTATCGCCTCGTGCACGGCGCTGTCGGTCAGCGGCTTGCACAGCAGCTGGCTGCAGGCACGCCAACGCTGGAATGTCGGTTTCCCACTCGGTGTGGATCTGCTGCTGGTTGATCAACAGCAACTGGTTGCCCTGCCACGCACTACAGCCGTGCAGTTTGACGTTCTAGGAGCAGACTAATGGGTTACGTAGCAATCAAAGGCGGCGGCCGCGCCATCCAGGGTGCCGATGCCGCGCTGGACGCCCTGCGTACGCGCGAAGGCGAGCAAGGTACACCGCTGTCTCTCGACACCATTGAAAACCAGTTACGCCTGCTCACCTCACGGGTGATTTCCGAGGGCGGCCTGTATCACCCACGCCTGGCCGCACTGGCCATCAAGCAGATGCAGGGCGATACCCTGGAGGCCGCATTCGCCTTGCGTGCTTACCGCTCGACCAAGCCGCGCCTGCTGCAAACACCAGTGCAGAACACCGCCAACATGCGTCTGATTCGCCGTATTTCGTCGGCGTTCAAGGACATTCCCGGCGGCCAGATGCTCGGCCCTACGCCGGACTATGCCTTGCGCCTGATGCGCATGGATCTTGCCGACGAGTCACCCGAAGCGTTCCGCAGCATGGCCCAGCGTTTCCTGGATGACGTGCCGGCCAGTGACTTGCCCGACAGCTTCCCCAAAGTGGTCGATGCGCTGCGTGCCGAGGGCCTGCTGCCGGCGCTGGAAAACACGACGCAAGAGGCCTTCGACATCACCCGCGAGCCCCTGGTTTTTCCTGTTCCACGCTCGGCTGCGCTGGCTACCATGGCCCGTGCCGAGACCGGTTCGCTGCTAGCGATTGCCTACTCCAACATGCGCGGCTACGGCGATGTGCACCCAACCATTGCAGAACTGCGGGTCGGCTATCTACCGGTGATGCTGCCACACCCGGTCACCGGCGAGCCGGTTGAAGCCGGTGAAGTGTTGATGACCGAATGTGAGGTGGTTGCCATGTACGAGAATGAGGATGGCAGCGGCACGCCCACCTTCACCCTCGGTTACGGCGCCTGTTTCGGCCACAACGAAGTCAAGGCCATTTCCATGGCGATTCTTGACCGGGCACTGCAAAAAGGCATGCGCGACGGCCCCGGCAACCCCTCAGAGGATCCCGAGTTCGTCCTGCTGCACGTCGATGGCGTCGACTCCATGGGCTTTGCCAGCCACTACAAGATGCCGCACTACGTGACCTTCCAGTCTGACATGGATCGCCTGCGCACCACGCAGCAAAAGCAGGCGCAAAGCGAACCCTCGACACCGGGAGATTGCGCATGAACCCGCTCTATACCTTGCCTGTCGATGAGCCGGCTTACAGCTTTGGCTTTCTCGACGAATACGCCAAGCGCGAAGTGCGCCGCAGCATTCTCAAGGCCATCTGCATCCCTGGTTACCAGACCCCCTATGCCTCCCGGGAAATGCCCATGGGGCGGGGCTTTGGTACTGGCGGCCTGCAACTGACACTGGCCCTGATCGGCCCCGGTGACACCCTGAAGGTCATCGACCAGGGCGCCGACGACTCGGTCAATGCGGTCAATCTTCGCCACTTCGTCGAACTGACATGCCCAGGCGTCGACACCAGCGAACACACCGCCGAGGCCAGCCTGATTCAGTCGCGCCACCGCATTCCCGAACGACCACTGGAGCCAAGCCAGGTGCTGGTGCTGCAAGTGCCCTACCCCGATCCGCTGGTGATCGTCGAAGCGTCGGAATCGCGGCGCAAAGTGATGCACGGTGAAGGCGACTACTCGCGCCTGCTGACCAAGCTCTATGAAGATATCGTGCAATTCGACGAGATCACCATTGCCCACCGTTATCCCACCCGAATCAACGGCCATTATGTGATCGACCCCAGCCCGATCCCGCGCTTCGATATCAGCAAACTGCACCAATCGCGGGCCCTGACGCTGCTCGGTGCTGGCCGCGAAAAGAAGATCTACGCCGTGCCGCCCTATACCAATGCCGCGCCCCTGGTCTTCGACGATGTGCCCTTCCGCGTTGAAGACTTCACCGACGACGATGGCCATCGCCGCCCGTGCGGGCGTTGCGCCAGCCGCGAGTCCTTCCTCGATGAAATCATCGACGACAGCGGCACGCGCCATTGGCAATGCTCGGATTCCGATTACTGCAACGAGCACCTCGCCCAAGCCGACACCGGGGAACGCCCATGAAAAAGATTCTTGAAGTGCGCGGGCTTTCGCGCATTCACGGCCGCTCCTGCCCACGCTGCGTCGACAGCACCGGCCCCGAGCACGACAGCAATATCTGCCCGCACTGCGGTTCAGTGGTGGCCGCGCATGGTATCGACTTCGACCTCAATGCCGGCGAGATACTCGGCATCATGGGCGAGTCCGGCAGTGGCAAGTCCACCGTGGTCAAAACCCTGTTCTTCGATGAGCAGCCCAGTGCCGGGCAGGCCATTTTCCATGACGGCGAGCGCCAGCATGACCTCTTTGCGCTGAATGCAGCGCAGAGCCGATGGCTGCGCAATCACCGCTTCGGCATGGTCTATCAGAACCCACACCTGGGCTTGAATTTCAACGTCTCGGCCGGCGGCAATATCGCCGAGCGCCTGTTGATGAATGACATCAGCCATTACGGTGATATCCGCACCCGTGCCCGCCAATTGCTGACCCGCACCGAAGTATTGCCCGAGCGCATGGACGAATCGCCCAGGCAGTTTTCCGGCGGCATGCAGCAACGCGTACAAATCGCCAAGGCACTGGCCACCCGGCCACCGCTGCTGTTTCTCGACGAAGTCACCACGGGTTTGGACCTGTCGGTGCAAGCGCGGATTCTCGACCTGATCCTGGAAATCCAACAGGAACTCAACACCGCGATGGTTGTGGTCACTCACGACCTGGGCGTGATCCGCCTGCTCGCCGGGCGCACCCTGGTGATGAAGTACGGTCGGGTAATCGAGTCGGGCCTGACCGACCAGATTCTCGAAGATCCCCAGCACGCCTACACCCAGCGCCTGGTTGCCTCCGCCCTTTAAAGGAACCCCTTATGCACGCCATTCTTGATGTCCAAGGGCTGTCCAAGCACTTTCAGCTCTTCGACCAGAACGCCCTGATCCCGTCCTGCGCGGAGGTTGCCCTTAAGGTGTATGCGGGCCAGCTCACCGCTCTGGTCGGGCCAACCGGTGCCGGCAAATCGTCTGTACTCAAGTGCATCTTCCGCACCTACCTGCCCAGCGCAGGCCGTCTGTTCTACCGCGACGGCAGCGATAACCTGGTTGACCTGGCGCACGCCAGCGAGCAGCAGATACTCGAACTGCGCAGCCGTGAAATCGGCTTTGTCACACAATTCCTGCACTGCCTGCCCCGCAAAAGCGCACTCGAGGTGGTCAGCGCGCCCTTGCTCAAACGCGGCATAGCCGCGCCTGAAGCCCAGGAAAAAGCCGCTGAACTGCTGCAACTGCTCAATGTTCCGCAGCGCCTGTGGCACGTACCGCCGGCGACCTTTTCCGGCGGCGAGAAGCAGCGCATCAACCTGGCCCGCGGCCTGATTGCCCGCCCGCGCCTGCTGCTGCTCGACGAACCCACCGCCAGCCTCGACCCGGCAACCACCGAACGGGTCATCGACCTGTTGCAATCGATCAAAGCCGAAGGCGTGGCCATGCTGGCCATCTTCCACCAACCCGAACTGGTCACACGCCTGGCTGAACAGGCGGTTCGTCTGAGCCCACCGAAAATGACGACCCAGACCAACCTGCTGGAGACTTGCGCATGAACTCAATCCTGCTGACCCATGCCCGCGTGGTACTGGCCAATGAAGTTCTCGACGATTGCGCGCTGTTGCTCGAAGAGGGGCGTATTACCGCCATTGACCCGGCCCATGGCCACGGCGCGCGTGAGCTCGACCTCAGCGGCCGGACCTTGATGCCGGGCATGATCGACCTGCACTGCGATGCCCTGGAAAAAGAAGTCGAACCGCGCCCCGGCGTTCACTTCCCCCTGGATTTCGCCTGCGCCCAGGCCGATCGGCGTAACGCCACCGCCGGCATCACCACGGTGTTCCACGCGCTGTCGTTCGCCAACCATGAACTGGGTGTGCGCAACAACGCCTTCGCCGCCGAGATTGCCCGGGCCATGGCGGCGTTCCAACCCCATGCGCTGATCGACAACCGGATTCATGCGCGCTACGAAGTCACCGACGAAAGCGCCCCGCCGCTGCTGGCCGAACTGCTCGAAAGCGGCATGGCACACCTGCTGTCTTTCATGGACCACAGCCCCGGCCAGGGTCAGTTCAAGGATGTCGCCGCCTACCGTGCATACCTGTCGCGTGCCTACAAGACTACAGACGCGGCACTGGACATGTTGCTCGCGCAAAAGGCCGAAGCGGCGACCAGTGCCATGACGCGCATGTCCACCCTGGCCAAGCTGGCGCGCCAGCAGGGAATCGCTTTGGCCAGCCATGACGATGACTCGCCGGAAAAAATCGCCACCCTGATTGACCTGGGCGCGGTGATCTCCGAGTTCCCGGTCAACCTGGAAACCGCCCAGGCCGCCAAGGTCCGCGGCATGGCCACACTCTTTGGCGCACCGAACATCCTCCGCGGCCGCTCGCAATCGGGTTCCATGCGTGCACTCGACGCTGTCCTGGCAGGGGTCGCCGACTGCCTGTGTGGCGACTACTCGGCGGCCGCCCTACTACCCTCGGTCATGCGCCTGCCACAGCTGGCCGGTATCGACCTGGCCCAGGCAGTCGCGCTGGTCACCCGCAACCCGGCGCGGGCCGCCGGCCTGGATGACCGTGGTGAAATCGCCGTTGGCAAACGCGCCGACCTGATTGCGGTGAAAGACCTCGGCGGCCTGCCACAGGCCGAGCGCGTGTGGGTCAAGGGTGTGCAGGTTTTGTCGGCACACTTTGACCACGCTTAGGAGCCAACCTGATGACTGCGTGCCTTATCTACCTGATGGGTGCCTCCGGCAGCGGCAAGGACAGCCTGTTGCAGTACGCCCGTGACGCGCTTGCCAGCGACCCGGCGGTGGTCTTTGCCCACCGCTACATCACCCGCCCTGCAGCAGCCGGGGGGGAAAATCATGTGGCGCTCAGCGCGCAGGAGTTCGCTGCACGCAAGGCCGCCGGGCTGTTCGCCCTCGACTGGTGCAGCCATGGTTTGCACTACGCTATCGGCGTCGAAATCGACCAGTGGCTGGAGCGCGATATCTGCGTGGTGGTCAATGGCTCGCGGGGCTACCTGCCCCAGGCGCGGCAGCGCTATGCGCAGCTTTTACCAGTGTCGATCGAGGTGGCACCAGAGGTCCTGCGCGCGCGCCTGACGGCGCGCGGACGGGAAAACGCCAGTGCCATCGAGGCGCGTCTGGAGCAACACCAGCGCCTGCATGCCGTGCCCGGCGACGCGGTGCAGATCAACAACGATGGCCCGCTGCCTGTCGCCGGCCAGCAGTTGCTGACACTTATTTGCCAACAACGCAGGGGCAAACCATGCGCATAACCTTTCTCGGCACGGCGGGTGCCGGTGGCGTTCCCCGTTATGGCTGCGACTGCCGGGCCTGTACGCGGGCACGGGCGGATCTTGCCTGGCAACGCCTACCCTGTTCGGCACTGATCGAGGCCGACGGCCAGCGCATCCTCCTCGATGCCGGGCTGATGGATCTGCACGAGCGCTTCCCGGCCGGCACACTGGACGCCATCGTTCTGACCCACTTTCATGCCGATCACGTTCAGGGCCTGTTCCACCTGCGTTGGGGCAAGGGTGCGCGCATCCCGGTCTATGCGCCGCCGGATGCCGAGGGTTGCGCGGACCTGTACAAGCATCCGGGGCTGCTCGAATTTCGTCCATTGCGCGCCTTCGAACCCTTCACCCTGGGGGCGCTGCGGATCACCCCGCTGCCACTGAACCACTCGAAACCGACCTTCGGTTACGCCATCGAGGCCACCAGTAGCGCGCGCTTTGCCTACCTCACCGACACCCTGGGCCTGCCAGCGCAGACCGAGGCCTTTCTTGCCGCCTGGCAGGCCGACGGTCTGGCGATCGACTGCAGCAGCGCACCAACCGAGATTCCGGGCAACCACAACGATTGGTCACGTGCGCTGGCCAGCATCCAGTGCGTCGCACCCCGGCATGCCTGGCTCACGCATATTGGTCATGGCCTCGACAGCTGGTTGATTGAGCAGCCGCCTGAATTAGCACCGGACATCCATATCGCCCACGATGGCGCAATCATCGAGATCAGCGCCGCTGTGCGCTCAGCCCCTCAACCATGCTGAGCGAGGCAGGGCTTGCCCTCGGTGCCTCGGTGCTGATGCACGTCACCTGGAACCTGATCGCCCGCCAGCAACCACGCAATGCCTTTGCCTTATGGTGGGCATTGGCCGCGCATCTGTTGTTGCTGGCACCCTGGGGGCTCAACGCCTTGCTGCGCGAGGTGCAGTGGACGCCGGCTTTCGTCGCGCTGCTGGCGACCTCGGCGGCAGCCAATGTGCTGTATTTCATTGGTCTGCGGCGTGCCTACACGCATGCCCCCGTAGCCCTGGTCTACCCGTTGGTGCGCAGTTCCCCGCTGCTGATTGCGCTGTGGAGCACATTACTGCTTGGCGAAACACTGTCCACCATGAGTTGGCTCGGGATTGGCCTGAGTGTCGTCGGCCTGGGGCTGATGGCGGGCGGTCAGCGCGGTGGCAGCGATGCGCGCGCCATACCCTGGGCGCTACTGGCGATGTTCAGCACCAGCATTTACTCACTCAGCGACCGTGCTGCCAGCGCATCGATCAACAGCTTTGCCGGGCTGGTGGGCTTTATCAGCGTGGGCTATGGCATGGCATGGCTGGTGATGAGTGTCGAGCTGTATCGCGAAACCGGACTCTGCATGCCACGCCAACGCATTGCCTGGCCGGCCCTGCTGATCGGCGGCTTGAGCATCGGCCTGGCCTATGCGCTGGTGATACACGCCATGCGCTTCATGCCGGCCGCCGAAGCGGTGGCCTACAGCAACGCGGGAATCATTCTGGCGAGCCTGATCTCGATCTTCGTCTTCGCTGAACGCCAAGCCTGGCGCCAGCGCCTGTGCGGCGCTCTGATCATCTGTGTCGGGTTGCTGGTGATGCGCCTATAGCGGCCAAATGTAGCCAAGACGCGATCCATCCCGGACAGAATGGCTGATGTAGCTAAAACTTGATTAAAAAAGAGGCTGTATCGGAGATACAGCCCCAAGGTCGGGGAGGAAAGGAGCAACCCCTGTACTTCACTCAGCCACGAGTGAATTCTTACAGAACACTCAGCGGGTACTCGACTATCAGGCGGACTTCGTCGATATCGCCGTCGATCTGGTCGGCGGTGCCACGATGCGTCGCTTGCCGAACCATGAACGACAGGTCCTTGGCCGCGCCTGCCTGCACCACATACTTGGCCTCGATATCGCGTTCCCAATGCTTGCCATCGGCCCCGGCAAATGCATTGTTGGGATCGGTGCCCGAGCTGTCGATGCCGCTGCCGCGGATATAGCGCGCCATCAGGGTCAGGCCCTGCACGCCATAACTGGCCAAGTCCAGGTCATAGCGCAGCTGTACCGATTCTTCGCCTGGGGAGTTGAAGTCCGAGTACTGCACCGAGTTGGCCAGGTAGATGCCATCGAAGCCGATGTAATCGAAGCCGGCCTCGTCATCGATCTGCTGGAAGGCCAGGGTCAGGCCGTGGGCACCGGCGCTGTACTTGGCGGCCAACGACCAGTCGGTGTTGTCGATTTCGCCGGCCAGGCGCTTGCCTTCATCGTCGGTGCGGTAGAGGTTGAGGTCGACATTCAGCGACCGCTCCTCGCCCAGGTCGAAGGTGTAGCCGAGATTGGTGTAGTAGCGATCCCAGGTATCCTCGACGCGGGAAGCGTACAGGCCCAGGGTCAGGTTATCCGTTGGCGTGTAGAAGCCCCCCACCCAACTGATGGCGTCACCGACATCGCCGGCGTACTGGATCAGCAGTTCGTCGTCGGAGTTGGTGCTGTCGAACTTGTTCATCGCCGTGAAATGACCGGCGTCCAGGGCCAGGCCGTCGATCTCCTCGCTGGTGAGGACAAAGCCGGTGGCGGTTTCCGGCAGCAGACGGGCATCGCCGGTGCCGACCACCGGGTTGCCGAAGCGCTGCTCGCCATACTTGAGCACGGTGTTCGACCAGCGCAGCTTGACCACCCCGCCCGCCTCGCTCCAGTCCTTCTCGGGCTCGCCATCACTGCCGACCGGGACCAGAAAGGTGCCGGTACGACCGCCGCCACTGTCCAGGCGGATGCCGAGAAAGCCATAGGCATCGACCCCGAAACCCACAGGCCCTCGGGTGAAGCCGGACTCGTAGACTGCCATGATGCCGTAGGCAGCTTCCTCGCGATAACCGTTCTCCTGGCCGGGCTTGCTGGCGTTGGTGCCGGCGCCGTTGAAACCGCCGTTACGGAAATCACGGTTGAAGTAAAAGGCGCGATTGAGCAGGTTGAAGCTGCTGTCCTCGATAAAGCCCTGGGACTCGGATTGCTGACTGGCCAGAGCCGACTGACTGATGGCCGCGACAACGGCCAGACTGAATAAACTGAGTTGGAACGGGCGCATTGGGTACCCCTCTTGCGTAGGCGATGCGCCACCCCACAGGGTGGACGCTTGTTGTTCTACCAATGCCAGCGCAAACGGCTGACCTACTTCGAGTTGGGTACCGAGATTTTGTTACAGCTCAGTATCGAGCCAACACCAGCTTGTCTTCATCGCGATAGGCAATCAGCAGCAGGCTGGCGGCGAAGATGATCAGCGAGGGGTAGAACAAGGCATTGCTGCCCGTGAATACCCAGCCCCAGGGATCGATTACCGACTGCAGCACGGCAAAAAGTGAGGCCGCGTTGAACAGTACCTGCACCGGGTAGACCCAACGCCGTGCAAAACCCACGACTACGGCCAGGCCAATGAGCATCTGCAGCACACCCGCCACCCGCAGCGCACTCTCGGCGGCGAGAAAGCCGAAGTAGAAGGTGTTGGCCACCGCCATGCCGTGCTCGACGTTGAACAGCTTGTCGGCGCCCCAGATAACCAGCAGCCAGCCAAGCGATACGCGCAGCAGCATCAGAGTCCAGATTTTCATTACAACGTCTCCTGGTAACGGCCGGGCTCGTGCCCCGGCCAGGGTTGTCCGCCGCGACCGGGTTGGTCGGGCGAGTATGGGAACTCACGGCTTGCCGATATGCCGACTGATAAAAGCGCGGTCGAGGCGGTCTTTCCACCAGCCGAGTAGTTCACCCTCGGCGGTAAAACCCGCCCAACTGAGCATGGCTCCGCCCTGGCCGTCGGCCAACAGCGCCAGTGAGCGGCGTTGTGGCAAAAACAGGGTCAAGGGAGAACCGCTGAGTGCTGCGCTCAAGTTGGCAGCCAAAACAGGCCCCTGGCGCACGGCATACACGCCACTGCGCGGTGTTGCGCCGAGACTTGCGCAATCGCCCGCGGCAAAAACCTGCCGATGAGAAAGGCTCTGCAGCGTCTTGCCCACCGTCACGAAACCGCGCTTATCGCAGGCCAGCCCGGACGAGCCTAGCCAGGGCAAGGCACTGGCACCCGTGGCGAGAATTACCCGCCCGCCACGCCAGGCAACCTGGTTGCCGGCCAGCAGCGCATCGCCATCGATTGCATCCACGGCAATACCCTCCCGTACCACCACGCCGGCCTCGGCCAGGCGGCGCACCGCGCGCTTGCGCAGCGCCGGCGGGTGGCCGACCAAGACCTGTGTACTGCTGAGCAAGGTGAGTGCTGGCACCAGAGGCGTAAGGGCCAGCGCCAACTCGACTCCGGCGGCGCCACCACCGAGGATGGCCAGTGCTTGTGGCGCTTGCTGCCACAGCTCCCAGCCCTTGAGAAAAGCCTCGAAAGGCTTCACCGGCAGTACCTCCAGCGCCGCGCCGGCACCTCTTGGCACCCTGGGTTGCGAACCCAGGTTGAGCGATAGCCAGGTGGCTGAGAGGTGCCGGCCATCTGCCAGTTCGACGCTATTGCTGGTCGGATCCAGGCCAAGCAAGCGGCCCTGCAGCAGCTCGACATCGATAGCCGTACACAATGCCTGTAAAGGGATCCGGCACTGCTCCGGACGGTAGAGGCCCGCCAACAGGCCAGGCAACATGCCCGAGTACCAGGCATGCGGGCCTTCACTGACCAGGGCGATACGCCCCTTCGGCCGTTGCCCGTTCAACCACAGGCGCAACACGCCCAGATGGGCATGCCCCGCTCCCGCGAGCAACAAATCGAAACGGCCATTCACGAGGCTTTCTCGCTCACCTTGAGCGCAGGGAGGGCATCCACCTTGGCGCCGCCCAGACGCCATTGGTGGTAACGCGCGACCCAATGCAACAGCGCCTGCGGGGTATGGGCGCGCTTCCACTCGCCGGCCACGTACTTGTTGGCTTCGGCCATGGTCGGGTAGATATGGATGGTGCCGAGCACCTTGTTCAGGCCATAGCCCTGCTTCATCGCCGCGACGTACTCGGCGATCAGCTCGCCGGCATGCTCGCCGACTATGGTCACGCCGAGGATGCGGTCCTTGCCCGGCTCGGTCAGCACCTTGATATAGCCATGGGCGGCCTCGTCGGCGATGGCCCGATCGAGCTCGTCGATGCCGAAACGGCTCACCTCATAGGCGATGCCCTGCTCTTTGGCCTCCTGTTCGTTGAGGCCCACCCGGGCCACTTCCGGGTCGGTAAAGGTGGCCCAGGGAATCACGCGGTAGTCCACCTTGAAGCGTTTGAAACCGCCGAACAGTCCGTTCACAGCGGCAAACCAGGCCTGATGCGCCGAGGTGTGGGTGAACTGATAGGGGCCGGTCACGTCGCCCACGGCGAAGATATTGGGGAAGCGCGTGGCCAGGTATTCATCGACCTCCAGGGTGCCATTGGCGCGCACTTGCAGTTGCAGCTCCTCGGCGCCAAAGCCCTTGACGTTGGCCACCCGGCCCAGGGCCAGCAGCACCCGATCGAAGGCGATGCGCACTTCGCTGTCATCGGCCAGGTCGAGGCAGACCAGTTGCCGTTGCCCCTCGACCACCTCGAAACGCACGGCCTTGTGACTCAAACGTAGCTGCACCCCATCGTGGCGCAGGCTGGCCATCACCGCCTCGCTGGCCTCGAGATCCTCACGAACCAGCAGGCGCTCGGTCATTTCCACCTGGGTCACGGCGCTGCCCAGGCGCTGAAAGGCCTGGGCCAGTTCGCAACCGATGGGCCCGCCGCCGAGCACCAGCAGGCGCTTGGGTTGCTCGCGCAGGTTCCAGACATTATCCGAGGTCAGCGGCTCGACCAGTTCGATACCCGGGATCTTCGGCACCAAGGGTCGGGCTCCGCTGGCAATCACGATGGCGCGGGTGCTCAGGCTCTGGCCATTGACCTCGACCGTCCACGGCGAGGTGATCTTCGCTTCGCCCTCGATCACTTCCACGCCCAGGCCGGTGTAGCGCTCGACCGAGTCATGCGGCTCGACGTCGGCCACCACCCGCTGCACGCGCTGCATCACCGCGGCGAAATCGACCTCGGCTGTTACCGGCTTGAAGCCCAGCGCCTCGGCCTTCTTCAGTTCATTGGCAAATTTTCCCGAACGCAGCAGCGCCTTGGACGGCACGCAGCCGGTGTTCAGGCAGTCGCCACCCATCCTGTGCTTCTCGATCAGGGTGACCTTGGCTTTCACCGCGGCGGCGATATAGGCCGAGACCAGCCCGCCGGAGCCCGCACCGATCACCACCATGTTGCGATCGAACACCTTGGGCTTGATCCAGTCGGCGTAGACCTTGCGCGCCTTGAACAGATCCACCAGCTTGCGCGAGGCAATGGGCATCAAACCCAGCAGGACGAAGGCGCCGACCAGCCCCGGCGAAAGAATCCCGCCCAGCGAGTCCAGTTGGCCCAACTCACGGCCGGCATTGACGAACACCAGGGTGCCGGGCAGCATGCCCAGCTGGCTGACCCACCAGTAAGTACGCGCCGGTAACTTGGTCAGGCCCATGGCCAGGTTGATCAGGAAGAACGGAAACACCGGCACCAGACGCAGGGCGAACAGATAGGACGCCCCTTCCCGCTCGATGCCCTGATCGATACCGGCCAGGCGCTGGCTGAACCGGGCCTGGACCCAGTCGCGCAGCAGAAAACGGCTGATCAGCATGGCCAGGGTCGCCCCAAGGGTGGAGGCAAACGACACCAGCAGGGTGCCGCCGAGCAGGCCGAACAAGGCGCCCGCAACCAACGTCAACAACACCGCGCCAGGCAGCGATAGCGCCGTAGCCACCACGTACAGCAGGAAGAACAAGCCACCTGCCAGCAGCGGGTTGGCGGATACCTGTGCGTTCAGGGCGGTCTGTTGTGCCTTGAGGGTCGCCAGGTTGAGGTACTGACCCAGGTCGAACAGGAAGAAACCTGCCACCAGCAGCAGAATGATGCCCAGCAGGGCCGCTTTACGCTTGTCCATGTGAAGAGTTCCTTAATGGTTATCCAGCGCGCCGCCGCAGCTCGATCCCTGCCCGGCCGTACAGGCGTAGCAATGATCGCGGGTGACAATAGGGTTGCCTGCCAGGCTTGATGAGCCGAGCAGATCGCGCAGATGGGGGCGGTCACGGCCGATCAGGCCGGGCACGACCAGGGGCAATTCGAGCATCTGATTGAAATCACAGTCGTACAGGTAGCCCTGCCAGTCGACGCTGACCAGACTTTTGCACATCAGCGCGTCGAGGTTTTCCGGGCGGTAGCTGTCGCGCAGCAGCTGCATGTAGCTATTGAAGCTGCCCTTGCTCACCAGGGTGCTGCCGAAACGGGCGATCGGCTGGTTGGTGATGCACAGCAGATTGTTGAAATAGATGCCGAAGTCCTCGGCCAGGTGAGCCTTGTAGTCGGCCTCGAGCTGCGCTTGTGGCGGGGGCAAGCTGGCACCTTGCGGGTTGTACACCAGATTCAGAATCAAACCGCTGCCATCCAGGCCATAGCCCAGCTTATTGAGCTGCAGCAGGCCTGCAATACTGGCGTCGAACACGCCATCGCCGCGCTGCTTGTCGACGTTATCGCGCGAATAGCACGGCAAGGAGGCACTGACTTCCACCCCTTGCTCGGCGAGAAAACCGGCCAGGTCTGCATAGCCCGGCTCGCTGAGGATGGTCAGGTTGCAGCGATCGATAACGCGCAAGCCTTCACGGCGGGCGTGGCTGACCAGTTCGCGAAAGCGCGGATGCATCTCGGGCGCACCGCCGGTCAGGTCCAGGGTTTGCACCGAATGGGCGTCGATCACCCGATGCAGCAGCGCCAGGCTCTCGTCGGTCATGGCTTCGGTACGGGTTGGCCCTGCGTTGACATGGCAATGCAGGCAACGCTGATTGCACAAGTAGGTGAGATTGACCTGCAACGCTTGCAGTTGGCCTCGGGTGATCGCGGGAAAGCTCAGCGCGTCGAGCAGGGGTAAAGTGGCATGCATGAGGATTAAAACTCGTGGAGAACTATGCTTTTGAGACGCGAAGCGATCATTCGTTACGGCGGTTGGGCAACGCCAGGCATTAATCGCCGGCAGGCAAGCGGCGGGCAATGTCGCGCAAACTCTCGAGCGTGATCTCCGGCTCAACCCCCCAAGGGTCGAACGGCGTGCCAGGATCGCGGCGTAACCAGGCGGTGCGCAGGCCGGCATGGGCGGCGCCGAGAATATCGAAAGGATTAGCCGAGACCAGATACACCTGGGCCGCCGGCACGTCGCAGCTGCGCACCAGATGGGCATAGACCTGTGGATCGGGCTTGAAGGAATGCACCTCCTCGACGCTCACCACCGCCTCGAAACAGTCACGAATTGCGGCCCGTTTCAGCAGTCGCTCCACGGCCTCGCGACTGCCATTGGAGAAGGCATACAAACGCGTGCCGCGACTGCGTAGCGCTTGCAAGCCGGCCAGCACATCGGGGAAAGCATCGAGGTCGGCATAGGCCTGCATGGCCAGTTCGATCGCCTCTTCGCCGATCGCCACCGAGTGCTCGCGACAGGCGAACACCAGGGCTTGCCGGGTACACACCGAGAAGTCGCAGTAGTCGCGCATCAGGCCCCGGCGAAAGCTGTACTCCAGCTGCTTCTGTCGCCATGAGCGCGAGACGGCCGGAGCCTTGTCGCCGAGCAGTTCGGTTAGCCTGGCGAGCACGGCCTGGGTATCGATCAGGGTGCCATAGATGTCGAAGGCCACAGCGTTGTTCATGGGGGAGCTCCTGGTTATGCCGCTCACTTACGGACTGAAAAGTCCAAAATAAGGCAAAAAAATTCAGCGCAAGCTCGCCATCACCAGCTCGATGACGGTCAGCAGATCCTTCTGGGTGATGGCGGACTTGGTCTGAGTGCGCAAACCGCTCATGGCGCAGTGCATGTACAGCGCCAGGGCAGCGGGCGATTGTCTATCCGACAACTCGCCGCGGGCCTGGGCCTGTGCGAAGGCGCGCTCGAATACCTGGCGAAAACGCCGTGTGGCCAACTCGATCAAGGGCTGTACCGCAGGGTCAGTGGTGGAGAATTCGTTGGCCACGTTGACCAGCATGCAGCCCCGTGGTGTGCCCCGCTGCGCATCCTCGAGCACCGACAGCAGGCACTCGCGGACGAAGCCCAGCGGCGACTCGGCCTGCTCCAGGCGCTCGAGCATGTGCCTGGCGCGGGTCTCGAAATAGCGGGTGAAGGCGGCCTCGAACAGGCTCTGCTTGTTGCCGAAGCTCTCGTACAGGCTGCTCTTGGACAGCCCGGTAGCCATCAGCAGATCCTGCAGGCTGGTGGCCTCATAACCCTGGCTCCAGAAAAGCTGCATGGCATTTTCCAGGACAAGGTCGGGGTCGAAGGTTCTTGGGCGTCCGCGGTTCATGCCGCGCATTATGGACCGATCATTATTTAATTCACAGCGCGGGCGTCCTCAAGCTGTAACAAAAGCTCTTGGTCGACATCAGAGTCGAGCAGCCCGGTACAGCTAGCAGGCTGCCTGGATTGACATCCGAACCGACCAGTCCAGAATAAGCCGAATCACTGAAACGCAGCCCACTATCGCTCCACCTCTGGCAGCAGGCGCTTCGGCTTCAGATTAAAAGACCATTCAGTCCATATAACGAGGAAATCACCATGCTCAGCGAATACCAACTGACCCTGCCCGCACTCGACCCGACCAGCACCGACGCCCGCGGCCAGGCCGTCCTGGAGAAGGCCAAGGCACAGGTCGGCTTCATCCCAAACATGTACGCCAATATGGTCAACTCCCCCGGCCTGCTGGAAACCTACCTGGATGGCTACAGCGCGTTTCGCAACGAATCGGGCTTTACCCCGGCCGAACAGGAACTGGTGTTCCTGGTGATCAGCCGCGAGAACGGCTGCGAATACTGCGTCTCGGCGCACAGCTTCCTGGCCGATATGAAATCCGGTTTGGCGCCTGAGGTCACCGACGCGATCCGCGATGGTACTCCTGTCGGGGACGCCAAACTGGCAGCGCTGGCCGAGTTCACCCGCACCCTGTTCCACAGCCGCGGTTTGCCTTCGCGGGCGTCGGTCGAAGCCTTCCTCGCCGCCGGTTACAGCGAGCGCCAGATCCTGGAGATCGTCCTGGCGCTGGCGGTGAAGACCCTCAGCAACTATGCCAACCATCTGTTCCATACGCCGCTCGATGAGATGTTCAGCGGACGCGCCTGGACGCAGAAGTAAAGACACCGACAGCGCTGCACCGCACCTGGGAAAGCCTCAGGTGTGGGCAACGCCAATAACACCCCGTGGGGTGATATGGGGGAATCATGCTGCTCAATTTGGCCAAACTGACACTCAACATCACCTCCGACTCACTGGCTTTGCGCCTGGTCGCCTCACTGGCATCGCGCACACAGCGCCCTCCTATGGATAAGGCCCAGCGCGCCGCCATAAGCCAGGCACAAGCCATTCGCTACGGCGAACGGGCCACTCATACGGCCTGGTGCTGGGGCGAGGGTCCACTGGTGCTGCTGGTACATGGCTGGAGTGGTCGAGCGGCGCAGATGGCGCCTCTGGCCAGGCAAATTGCCGCGCGCGGTTACCGCGTAGTGGCCCCCGATATCACCGGCCACGGCGACTCCCCTGGCACGCGAACCCAGTGGCATTTCTTTCGTCGCGATCTAGTGCAGCTGGTCAACGGCCTCGACCAGGACATCCATACCCTGATCGGCCATTCCGCCGGAGCCCTGGCCATGATGGCCGCCCGTCATGCCGGCGAAATAAGGGCCAGCCGCTATACCTGCATCTGCGCGCCCTCCCATCCCTTCCCGCCGATCGAGGTGATCCGGCGCAAGCTGGCCCCGCGACCAGCCGTCATCAGCCGCTATCAGAGATTGATCGCCGAACAACTGGGCGCATCCTGGGAAGATATGCAGGCCGGCACCCTCTACCGCGGGTTAAACGAGAAAACCCTGCTGATCTATGACCAGGACGATCGCATCGTAAATCACAGCGAAGGCGACAGGCTGGTCGGGCTCTCGCCCAGCGCGCAGCTTATGAAAACCCAGGGTTACGGCCACAACAGAATCCTTACTGCGCCCTAGGTAATGGAGGCACTGAATCGATTTGTCGACCTTTAACGCAAAGGGACTTGAGTCCACCAGTCACGCTGGGCAGCGCCGATAGATCCATAACTCTAGTCTGCGAGCAAGAAAGACAGGTCATCAACGAGCTGTTTCAACTGGGACAAGAGATTCTGCATAACCAGCCATTCAGAATGGCTATTGGGAACGAGCCTGGAACGGTTCGAACCCGGGCAGGCGGTGCTCTCCCTCGAAATCAGGGATGAGCTCAAACAACAACACGGTTTCGTGCATGGCAGCGTGGTGAGCCACCTGACCGACA
The DNA here is from genome assembly GCF_030689745.1 of Devosia sp. Taxonomy (GTDB): domain Bacteria; phylum Pseudomonadota; class Alphaproteobacteria; order Rhizobiales; family Devosiaceae; genus Devosia; species Devosia alba. Next base: position 40,740 of record NZ_JAUYGL010000079.1, on the reverse strand, counting down.
ACGCCCTGACCTATGCCGACGACCCCACGCTGGGGGACTCGGTCACCGTGGAGTACAAAATCAATTACCTGCGCCCGGCCATCGGTGAGCGCTTGATTGCCAGAGCCAGCGTCCTGACCGCCGGAAAATGGCAGGCCGTTTGTCTGTGCGAGGTTTTCGCCCTGGCAAATGGGGAAGAAAAACGAGCTGCCGGCGCTCAGGACACTATTACCAAAGCCGGCGAGTAAGGCTTTGTCCGGCCCAAGAGCCATAACTGCAACTCCATGAGGAATTCCAAGCATGCTGGCAAAACTCATCATCACCTTCGGCGCGCTGCTCTATGGGCTTGGCGTCCCCCTACTGGAAATCAACCAGACCCATGTGTTCAATCCGCAATGGGAGCCCCACATGCGCCTGCACGAGGTGTGGCAACTGGCGACAAACTCAGCCCTGGCATTGCTGGCGCTGTGGCTCGCCTGGGCGCGCAATAACATCAGGCTGCCGAGCATCCTGGCCATGCTGGTGACCGGTGGCTTCCTGTTCGCCTACCTGATGCGCGAGGGCTATGGCGGTTCGATGGTGCTGTCGGACGGTAGCGAGAAACTGCTGTTCGGCCTCAACCTCGGCGCCTTTGCCTTCGGCGCTGTCTTCCTGCTTTCCGTGCTGACCCTGCTGCTTCCGAGCAGCGAGCGAGCAGCCGTAGCCCAACGTTAACCAGGACCAGGTGCGCCATGGATAGAAATCTGATTTTCCTGCCGGTGCTGGTTCAAGTCGCCTTGACCCTGTTCATGTTCATCCGCTTGGGGGCGGTGAAATCCCGCGCCATGCGCCTCGGCGAAGTCGACGAGCGGCGCCGCGCGCTGCATAAGGACGCCTGGCCCGACTACGTGCTCAAGGTCGCCAACAATATCGACAACCAGTTCGAGACCCCCGTGTTGTTCTACGTCCTGTCATTCATGGCCTGGGCCAACGACGGGATCGACTGGCTGCTGTTATCCCTCTGCTGGGGCTTCGTCGGCACACGCCTGGCACACGCCTACATCCATGTCGGCGCCAACCTGGTCGCGTTGCGCAGGAAGGTGTTCACGGCCGGCGTGCTCATCCTCGTGCTGCTCGCCGCCCTCGATCTGCGCCCTTTTCTCGGGCTGTAACAAAGTGCCGTCGCGTTCATCTTAGGCAAGAACAGTTTTCGTATCCGGCTAGTCGAGAGGTAGAGCCATGAGTCAGATCACCCTGTACACCAGTCAGCACTGTCCTTATTGCCGCATGGCCGAGCAGCTGCTGGCGCGCCGTGCGGCCGGGCCGCTGCACAAGATCCGCGTCGACCTCGACGCACAGGCCCTGAGCGCAATGATCGCCAGGACCGGCCGCAGGACGGTGCCGCAGATCTTCGTCGGCGAGCGGCATGTCGGCGGCTACGACGATCTGGCGCGGCTCGACAGCGCGGGCGAGTTGTCCCCCCTGTTGGCGGCATGCCAATAGCTGGAGGCATCGACTGGACTTCCAGGCGAACCGGAGTGCCCATGCACGCGAGCCCCTCGATGCAAGCGCAAAGGCGATGGACTGCTGCGGTGCTTTGTCTGTGCATCAGCAGTTCGGCCCTGGCCATGCCGCCGGAGGGGCCGGCCCGCCTGCTGTCGGCCAGTCACGAGGAGTACGCGAACGCAATGCTTTCCGGCGGCCCCGGCAAGGACGGCATTCCGGCCATCGACAGCCCGCGCTTCAGCGACGCCGCGAGCGCCGATGCCTATCTCGAGCCCCAGGACATCGTCTTCGGCGTCTATCACCAGGGCCAGGCGCGCGCCTACCCGCAGCGCATCCTGGTCTGGCACGAGATCGTCAACGACCGCCTCGGCGAGGATGGTTTGAGCATCAGCTATTGCCCGCTCACCGCCACTGCCGTCGGCTTCAAGCGCGGCGCCACCAGCCTCGGCGTTTCCGGCAAGCTGCTCAACAGCAACGTGGTGATGTACGACCGCGCCAGCGACAGCCATTGGTCGCAGATCGCCGGCGTGGCCATCGACGGCCCGGCCAAGGGCCGCAGCCTGGAGGAAGTGCGGGTAGTCTGGACCACCTGGGCAAGGTGGCAGGCACGCCATCCGCAGACCCAGGTGCTGACCCGTGCAACCGGCGCCCTGCGCAACTACAACCGCGACCCCTACGGCAGCTACCTGCCGCTGCAGGGCTACTATGCCGACCCCGGTGTAATGTTCCCGGTCATGCACCAGGACAGCCGCCTGCCGGCCAAGCGGATGGTTCTGGGCTTTCGCAGCGAACGGGTGGCCATCGCCGTCGACAAGGCGCACCTGAGCGAACAGGCAGTCCTGCACTACCGCCATGGCGACGAATACTTTCTGATCATAGCGGACCAGCAACTGGATACCGGCTGGGTCTACCGCGCCGATGCGCCGATCGAGCTGGATCCGGCCAACCTGCGCTTTAGCGCCGAAGGGCCACAGGCTGCCGAACTCGAAGGCCTGGAGCCACTCAACGCCTTCGACGCCATGTGGTTCGCCTGGTACGCCTTCTACCCGCAAACGGTGCTGCTCGATGGTTCGCACGGCCCCTGACAAACTGCTGATCGGCTGCCTGGCCGTACTCTATGCCCTGCTCTACCTGTACGCCATCGGCGACCTGGACATCGGTCGGGCCGGCTGGAACTGGCAGGCCCTGGACTGGCAATGGCAACGCCTGCTGGCGCGCCGCGGGCCCTGGCACTTCGAGGCCGTGGCCATGCTGGAACTGAGCGTGATGGTACTGCTGATCAGCCCGGCCAACCTGGCCCTGGCCGGCGTGCTGACACTCCTGCTGGGCCTCAACCTGCACGGCGCCCTGGCGCTACGTGCCAACGCCCAGTGCTCGTTGTCCCAGGGCGCGGCCTCGAGCGCAGGATTGTGGCCGGCGCTGCTCGCCGGCGGCGCCTGTTGCGCCCCCAACCTGCTACTGGCGTTGGGCATTCCGGGGCTCGGCGCCTTCGTCGGCCTGTTCGCCTGGCTGCTACCGCTGTCCCTGGTGCTGCTAGTGCTGAGCCGCTGCTGGCAACGGCGTCGCGGCGCACCCCGGGTGCTGCGGTTGCTCTAATTGCCAGCCCACGGTTCTGCGCTCCGACCAGCGGCGGCTAAAAGGGCATTGCGGTCGGCACAGCACCTGTACTCAACAACCACCGACTGAAGTCGGTGGGTTAGTGACTTACGGACTGAAAGTCCGGATACGCGTCGGCTGAACGACGCGTCGCATTAGTCCGGTTCCATCTTGAAATTATCGTTCGGGCTCGGCTCAAAATGGTGCTCCAGATACTGCTTGATCATCTCCTCCGTCATCTGCCCAACCGTCGCGCAGAAGTAACCTCGCGCCCAAAAATGTTGGCCCCAATAGCGCTTCTTCAGATGCGGAAACTCCTCGAAAAGCTTGCTCGCCGTGCGCCCCTTGATCCGCCTCATGATCTCACTCGGCGCCAAACTCGGCGGACTGCTCACCAGAATGTGCACATGATCCTTGCTCACCACACCTTTCACGATCCGGATCTCAAACGCCTCACACGTCTGCCTCACCAACTCGCGTACTCGCTCAGCCACCTCCCCACTCAGCACCTTGTAGCGGTACTTAGTCACCCAGACAAAGTGATATTCAATCTGGTAAACCGTGTGGCTTCCGTATCTGTAGTCCATGCGCTAGCCCTCCAGCTGCGTATGGTGGCGCTAAAGCTGACCGGCTGGAAGCCGGTGGTTTTAACCCTGTGATAGAAAATAAAGCGCCTCGCCAGTCATCCAATGATGGGTAACGCATCTGTGGAGGATGACGCCATGAAATCGATACTGGGTATGACGGCCCTGGCCGCACTGATGATGGGTGCTGCGGTGGCTACGGTGCAGGCTGACGAAGTGAGCGAGCCTTGGCCTCGTGACGGCGCGCAGCTGTTGCTGGCCGAAGGCGGCAGCGACCGGCTTGCAGACTTTTTCCTGCGGCGCGAGTCACTCGTTGAGAATCGCTCCGGCCAGGACTCCGGCGAGCGCTTTGCTCAGATGGTCGAGGAGCAACCCACCGCCGCCGGTTCCGAGCACGAGCAGCAGACGCAGCGGATCGAAAAGTCGGAACCCGGCATTCTGAAGAACCGGGCACTCTACGGCCCTCACTGACGGCGTAGGTTGTGCGCGACAAAGTCCCTGGGGAGATGCCCATGGCCTGGGTATCCCCCCTTCCCCAGTTACGAGGAACACCGGCCATTCGATCGAGCGGCAACACCGCCTTGCGGAGTTCTTCCGTTGCTTGTCCCGGCTGTCGCGCCACGCCGACTTGCGCGGCGCGGATGCCGTGCCGCGCAAGACCAGGGGCAGGATCACAAGGACGCTCAACCACCCGTGCTGACCATGATCCGCAGCAGCTTTTCCGGTGCCTCGCGGCATTCGTGCTGGCGCGGTTTGCGGTAGCGGGCGGCGCGTATCTGCGCGGCTCAGCGCTCCGACCAGCGGCGGCTAGAAGCGCATTGCGCTCGGCACAGCACCTGTAACAAAGCGCCTCGCCAGCCATCCTAATGATGCATACCGCACCTTTAGAGGATGACACCATGAAAACGCTACTGAGTATGACGGCACTGGCCGCACTGATGATGGGCGCTGCCGTGACTACGGTTCAGGCCGAAGGTGGCAGTGACCGGCTGATGGACTACCGCCTGGAGCAACAGGCCGTGGTGAATAATCGCTCCAGCCAGGACTCCGGCGAGCGCTTTGTTCAGATGATCAAGGAGCAACCCACTGCCGCCGGCCCTGAACGCGAACAGCAGCCGCAACGGATCGAAAGGTCGGAACCCGGCATTCTGAAGAACCGGGCACTCTTTGGTCCTCACTGATGGCGTACACCTTGCGTTATCAAGCATCGGGGGAATACCGGCAATGCCGACATCTCTCCCGCAGCGAAGGCTTGGTTCGGCGCACAGCTTGATGCCGCCGCCATATCTGGCAGGCAGCACGCCAAGCCTGGTTACTCGACAGTCGATCCCGTCTACGGCCGCTGGGTCGCCCCCTGACAGGTCGCGGACTCCTCCCGCAGGCGTAGACACCACGTTCAAGACCTTGCCGGCCGCCACCTGTGTATGCGGCTATTGCCGAAATCGACCGCGAACAGAACGCAGCAACCGTTCGGGCGATCCGGTGAAGATAGGCCCTGGCGCCAACTCCAGGATCAAGCCTGGTTTGCCTTGCGCGCAGCAGCCCGGACCCAGGCCAGCGCGACTGTTGGCAGCAGCAACCATTGCAGCAGCGGCGAGACGCCGAGGGCAACGATCGGCGTCAGCGGCATCCAGTCGGAGTAGGCCCAACTCATCCGCACCGCCGTGTTGAACCACTCGCTGAACGCCGTATACACGAGACCAAAACCGACCGCGACGGCCCCTACCCGTCCCCAACGCCAGCGCTCGAGCGGGCCGGCGCGGGTGACGAGCAGCGCGACGAGCAGGGCCAGGACACCAATCAGCATGTCCCCCAGCGTGCAGTGGATGACGGCGTAGGCGATGGATGCGGGCGACGCCTGCGTCCACAGGGTATAGAGCGGCAGCTGGGCGAGTTCCCAGAGCAGGCTGAGGGGCGCGAATACGACCAGGTAGCGCACCAAGACCAAGCGCCAGAGGCGCGGATCCTCATGCCAGAGACGTGCTCTATCTATCGTCATCGGTCGAACTCCTTGTGTCAGCGCGGCAAGCTAGCGCCCGTCGTGCCAGGCAGCGCTGGGAGATTGTGAAAAACTCCCGTCTACTGCGACCGCCTCGCGACGGCGCTCGATATTTTCCCAACCTCTGAGCACAGGTACTGGGGACCAATTAACGCCCCACTCTGGTCATCAGTACTATCTCGCCCAGCCGAGGCAGCTCCACCTTGGCAGTGTCACCACCATGAACTCATAGCATGAACTCGACCAAGGTCTATTTTTGCGCTTTCTGCCATTCAAACTTCATGAAGGGCTTATCAACCGGTGTCTTGGCAATATGGTTGATGTAATTGCTCATGATTTTCTGGGATAGGCCAAGAATCACTTCCAGTACATGACGCTGCTCATAGCCGGCGGCATAGAAGGCTTGCAAGTCTGCATCGGCGACCTCACCGCGGTTGCGCAGCACTACTAGGGTAAAACTGCGCAGCGCTTCCAGTCGCTCGTTGGATAACGGCGTTTCATCACGCAATGGATTGGTCACGTCGTCCGATACCTTCATCGATTTGGCGATGCCGGTATGTGCGGGCACACAATAATTACAACCATGCTCCACATTGATGCTCTGCCACACCACGGTTTGCTCATCGGCGTCGAAACTGCTGTCGAGAAACAGTGCATGCAACTTCTTGTACGCGTCCAGCACGCCAGGTGCCTCGGCCATTACGGCATGCAAACCTGGGATCATGCCAAAGCTGTTCATGGAATCTTCCAGGAGTGGCTTGGCTGCCTGCGGTGCTGAAGACTGGTCGTGCAGTTTAAAGCTCTTCATGAAAATCGCCTCTGCGCGTGTTGAGCGATTGCTCAACAATAGCGCCCAGGCTACCTATATTTGAGTGGTCACTCAAGCTATAGTTGAGTGACCACTCAAACTAAGCGCCTGCCGAAACCCGAGTCGACGGCACCACGCGAGCTGAAACCCTATGCCTAGAGTCGCAAAATATGATCGCCACACGGCACTGAACAGGGCTGTCGCGCTGTTCTGGGAGCGCGGTTACTTCGCCTCATCGCTGAAGCATATCGAGCAGGCACTGGACATGCGTCCCGGCAGCCTCTATGCCACCTTCGGCAGCAAAAGCGGGTTGTTCGCCGAAGCACTGGGTCTGTACGCCAGTCAAATGGGGGAAGACTTGCAGAGCCAGATCAATGCACATCCGTCTTTACTGGTGGCGCTCAAAGCCTATTTTCAGGCATTGGCCAATACATGCACGGCGACCAGCGCGCCTCCTGCGCGGGCCTGCATGCTCGTCAAGACGTTGCTCGAAGTCGGCGACCAGGAGCCGCAACTGCAACACAAGGTCAATGCGTTGCTGGATGCCGTCGAGCATAAACTGCGCGCTCTTCTTGAGTGTGCGCAACAGCGCGGCGAGCTGCGCCCCGAGGTCGATTGCGCCCGACTGGCTCGGCTGCTGCAGGCCCAGATCATCGGGTTGCGCGCCTTTGCCCAGCGCCAGACACCCGCCCGGCATGTACTCGAACTTGCCGAGGATATGGCTGCCCTGCTGGATCAATATGCGCAGAGCGGCACCGCCGCATAAGCCCATTGCATCCGTGGGATACAGCCAGCTCATCAGCGCACTCCAATCAAGATGGCAATGATGGAGCGGTTGCCGAGTTGATAATTGCGCCGATTTATCCGTTATCCCGCGCAGCAGGACAGTTGCTTCACATCCCTGAAGAAAGTCTGCGCGCAGAGCTTGAGCCCCTCGACCATGGTCAGATAAGGGAATAGCTGGTCGGCCAACTCCAGCACCGTCATCCGTGCGCGAATGGCCAGCGCCGCGCTCTGGATCAGTTCGCCCGCCTCCGGCGCCAGCGCCTGCACGCCCAGCAGGCGGCCCGTGCCGGACTCGGCGACCAGCTTGATGAAGCCGCGCGTATCGAAGTTGACCAGCGCCCGCGGCACGTTATCCAGGCTGAGCGTGCGGCTGTCGGTCTCGATTCCGGCCTGCTGCGCCTGCGCCTCACTGTAGCCGACGGTGGCCACCTGCGGGTCGGTGAACACCACCGCTGGCATGCAACTCAGGTCGAGGCTGACGTCCCCGCCGGTCATGTTGATCGCCGCGCGCGTGCCGGCGGCAGCTGCCACATAGACGAACTGCGGCTGGTCGGTGCAGTCGCCGGCCGCATAGATAGCCGCTGCGCTGCTGCGCATGCCGGGGTCGATCTGGATGGCGCCGCGTTCGTCCAGCTTCACGCCGGCGCCCTGCAGGTTCATGCCCTGGGTGTTGGGTGTGCGGCCGCTGGCGACCAGCAGCTGGTCGGCACGCAGTTCGCCGTGATGGGTGCTCAGGACGAACGCGCCGTCGGCATGAGACACCTGGCTGGCTTGCGTATGTTCCAGCACTTCGATGCCCTCGGCGCGGAAGACAGCGCCGAGCGCCGCGCCTATGGCCGGGTCTTCGCGGAACAACAGCGTATGGCGTGCCAGGATCGTCACCGCGCTACCCAGCCGGGCAAACGCCTGCGCCAGTTCCACCGCGACCACCGAAGAACCGATCACCGCCAGGCGTTTGGGAATGCTGTCGCTCACCAGCGCCGTGCTGGCGGTCCAGTACGGCGTGTCCCCGAGACCGGCAATCAGCGGCACGGCCGGGCTGGCGCCGCTGGCAACCAGGCAGCGGTCGAAGGCCAGCATGCGCTCGCCGCCCTCGCTCAGCGCAACTACCAGATGTTGTCCGTCATGGAAGCGCGCCTCACCGTGCAGCACGCTGATGGCCGGGGTACGCTGCAGGATGCCCTCGTATTTGGCATGGCGCAGTTCGTCCACCAGGCCTTGCTGCTGGGCCAGCAGGCGTGCGCGCAATACGGCCGGGGTCGCGGCGGACAAGCCGCCATCGAACGGACTCTGGCGCCGGGTATGCGCCACATGGGCGGCACGAATCATGATTTTCGACGGTATGCAGCCGACGTTGACGCAGGTGCCGCCGAGGCTGCCACGTTCGATCAGGGTGACCTGTGCGCCGCGCTCGACGGCCTTGAGCGCCGCCGCCATGGCCGCCCCGCCGCTGCCGATGACGGCGATGTGCAGCGGTTGCTCGCCGTCCGCCCACCGCGCTGCAACACCTGGGCCGTCCAGCGCCCGGTCGCTCAGTCCAATCCTCAACAGACTATTGGGGTTACTCATTCTCACTCCTCGAACGAAGCCGGGTAGCCCGCGTTTTCGCTGGCCTCGCTCAGGGCTTGCGCGCTGGTCTTGCTGTCATCGAAGGTGACCAGCGCCTCCCTATCGTCGAAACTGACCTCGACCTTGGTCACGCCCTCGACCCTGGTCAGCGCCTTCTTCACCGTCAACGGGCAAGCGGCGCAGGTCATACCCGGCACCGACAGCGTGACAGTCTGGCTGTCGGCCCACGCTGGAGCAGAGAACAGGCTGGCGAGAACGATGGATGCGCGCAGCTTTTTCCAAGGCGCATCCCTGCGCCTTATCCCTTCGGGGCTGGGGCGAAAACCTGTTCCAGATAAATTTTTCATGACTAACGCCTGATCAGTAGAACCATGGAAGAAAGTAGGGGAAACCGAGCGCGACCAGCACCAATGCCAGCACCACCCAGAACAGCAGCTTGTAGCTGCGGCGTACCTGAGGGATGGCACAGACTTCGCCCGGTGTGCAGACCTGAGCAGGACGGAAGATCCGTCGCCAGGCGAAGAACAGCGCCAGCAGTGCTGCGCCGATAAAGAGTGGCCGGTATGGTTCCAGCACGCTCAGGTTGCCGATCCAGGCACCGCTAAATCCCAGCGTGATCAACAGCAGCGGCCCCAGGCAGCAGGTCGAGGCGAGAATCGCGGCGAGTCCCCCGGCGGCAAGAGGGGCGCCTGCGCTTGGCTGTTCCGGCATGCCTGTCTCCTTTCGAGTAGCTGATCGATGGTTTAAGGTTACTTCCGTAGTCATGTACGGAATCAAGCGCTATGCAGAGCCATCGACCAAGCCTGACCATCGGCGCCTTTGCCAGGGTCGCCGGAGTCAATCTGGAAACCATCAGGTTCTATCAACGCAAGGGCCTGCTGCCTGAGCCGCAGCGCCCGCCCGGCGGCATCCGCCGCTACGGACAGGCGGACGTGGCGCGGCTGAGCTTCGTGAAAACCGCTCAGCGTCTGGGCTTCAGCCTGGATGAGATCGCCGAGCTGCTACGCCTGGAAGATGGCACCCACTGCGCGGAGGCCAGCCGCCTGGCCGAACGCAAGCTGGCGGACGTGCAGGCGAAGCTGGCCGACCTGGCGCGCATCGAAGCGGTGTTGTCCCAGCTTGTGTGCGCCTGCCAAGCCGGCAAGGGCAAGGTTGCCTGCCCGCTGATCGCCTCGTTGCAAGGCGCAACGGAACCACTGCCACTGGGCACCAGCCGGTCATGAGCCAAGCACTGCCCTGAGCCCATTTGGCCCACCCTCGAGAGGGCGGTCGACAAGCAGCCACGGAAACCCGCTTGTTGATCGACGTCCCTCGAATGCCCTTCACTTGTCGGCAACTGCCTTCTGTCGGCGGGCTCAATTGTCGTAACAACCACCACCGTGAATCAGATACTCCAAGGCCCGCAGCTTGCCCTCACTATCTTCGTAGTGCATGACCGAGGGCACGACATCGCACACCTGGCTGGTGTCGCTAATGGCCAGAACCCGCGCGATATCCAGCTTCATCCCGTAGTGGTAGGTCTCGACCGGGATCTGCTCCAGGTGTGACGGAATACCCGGTTGCATGTCCTGTTTCAGTTGCGTCTGGCCGGCATGTACCAGCCCTCCAGCACCGACCAGGCTTATTGCGGCGATCAGGCTGGCAACTCGGATTGTGCGTTTCATGACGTCATCCTCCAGGGGAATTTGACTGACATGAATTTGATCTGCTGTGGCCGCGCTTGTTACAGCTCGCGCCATGCTGTTCGTCCGCACACAGGCACCTGGCCTGCACCGATCGAGTCGATCTCTTCCCGCGTTAACTCGCCGCTGTAACAAACGACCGGCCAATGCCTCCAAAGGGCGTGGAGCTGATATCCAGCGTCGTGCTTTCTCATCCACCCGCCATTTGAACCCGCTAAAGGAATTGACCCATGAATAAAGCCGTAACCACCACTTCCCTGGCCCTGGCCCTGAGCGCCGCCCTGGCAGTTGCCGCCATTCCGATGACCGCTCACGCCGCCGAGAAAGACAAGTGCTTCGGCGTAGCGCTCAAAGGCAAGAACGACTGCAAGGCGGGTGCAGGCACGTCCTGCGCCGGCACCTCGAAGGTCGACTATCAAAGCAATGCCTGGTCCATGGTGCCCAAGGGTACGTGCGAACAAACCACCTCACCGACCTCCCCCACCGGCTTTGGCCAACTCCAGGAATTCAAGGCAAAAAGTGCCTGATCGACGAATGAACGGTCGCGGAGCGTTCCCATGAATCAACCTCTCAGCGATACACCGTTCATGGGGGACGCTGCCAGCGCAGCCTCCCCCGTGTTGCCGAGCCGTGCCGGCATCGGTTTAAAGCCCGAACACTTTCGCGATGTGCTCGCGCAAACGCCCGAGCTGGGGTTCTTTGAAGTCCACGCCGAGAATTACATGGTGGCGGGTGGGCCTTTCCACTATTACCTGGAAAAGATTCGCGCGCGCTATCCGCTGTCCATCCATGGTGTCGGCCTATCCATTGGCGGTCAGGGCCCGCTGGATGAGGACCATCTGGCGCGCCTGGCCGCACTGCTGGAGCGCTACCAGCCAGAGTCGTTTTCCGAACACCTGGCCTGGTCCAGTCATGCCGGCAGATTTTTCAATGACCTGCTGCCACTGCCTTATACCGCGCAGAGCCTCGCGCATGTGTGTGCCCATATAGACCATGTGCAGGAGCGCCTGGGGCGGCGCATGCTGCTGGAAAACCCCGCCACTTACGTTCAGTTCGCTGCCTCGACCATGGCCGAGAACGAGTTCATCAGCCAGGTCGTCTGCCGCACAGGTTGCGGGCTGCTGCTGGATGTCAACAACGTGCACGTGGCCAGCGTCAATCATGGCGGCAATGCCCACGATTACATCCTTGGCCTGCCGCTGCATGCAGTTGCCGAAATTCACCTGGCCGGCTTTGCCGAAGCGACGGACTCCATCGGCCAGCCACTGCTGATCGACAGCCATGGCGCACCCGTGGCGCAAGCCGTCTGGGCGCTTTATGCCTTTACCCTGGGGCTGACGGGGCCCAAACCGACACTGATCGAACGCGACAACGCTATTCCCGAGCTGGCGGTTTTGCTGCACGAAGCCCGGCAGGCGGACGCCATCATGGAACGCTTGTTCAAGGACTCCGTGCCAGGCACAGAGTCGCAGAAGGCACCGGCATGAGCGACCATGACGATTTCGCCGCCACCTTACTCAGCGACACCGGCGATTGCCCGCCGGGCTTGCGTGCCTGGAACGGCTCCGATCCGGCCCAGCGCTTTGCGGTCTATCGCAACAACGTCACGGTTTCCCTCATCGATGCTCTGGCCGACACCTACCCGGTGACCCAAGCCATGCTCGGCGAAGAGTTTTTCCGCGCCATGGCGCGCCTGTACGTTCGCGCCGAGCCGCCCCGTTCACCGGTACTGGCGTGGTATGGCGACTCGTTCCCCGACTTTGTCCAAGGCTTCCCGCCGGCCTCCGGCCTGCCCTACCTGGCCGACCTCGCCCGCTTGGAAATGCGCTATGTGCAGGCCTATCACGCTGCAGACGCAAGCGCGTTGCCAATGGCCGACCTGGCCGGCTTGTTGGCCGATGCGAATGCCCTCGCCCATGTGCGTTTCAGCCTGCACCCCGCCCTCGAGACAGTACGTTCACGCTATGCCGTGGTATCGCTCTGGATCGCCCATCAGGGGCAAACGCCAGCCAACAGCCTGGGCGAGATAAACCTCGACCTTGGCGAAGCGGCGCTGCTGATCCGTCAGGGCCTCGAGGTGGAGATTGTCCGCATTGAAGCTGGCGCCGCGCAGTTCATCGACTGCCTGCGCAGCGGTGCGAGCTTCGCCGATGCGGTGCACAGCGCCGCGCCTTTCGACCTGAGTAACGCACTGGCGCTGCTGATCCGCGGCGGCGCCATCACCCACTTCACTCTTCAGGAATAACCCGCTATGCATCAGGCCCGTCCGGTACAGCTGATCAAATGGTTGATTGCCTTATTCGAACGAACTCCCTATTGGCTGATTGCCTTGCTCGGACGGTTTTCCATCGCGGCTGTTTTCTGGAAGTCCGGACAGACCAAGGTGCAAGGCTTTGCCCTCGATATCGTCTCCGGCGAGTTTCAATTCGGTATGCCACAGCTCTCCGACTCGGCGGTCTATCTGTTTGAGGAGGAATATCACCTGCCGCTGATCGCGCCCGAACCGGCGGCCATCATGGCGGCCTTTGCCGAACACATTTTTCCGGCCCTGATTCTGCTGGGCCTGGCCACGCGCTTTTCCGCCCTGGCGCTGCTACTCATGACCCTGATCATCCAGTTGCTGGTCTACCCCGATGCCTACCCGACACACGGTGTGTGGGCCACGGTGCTGCTGCTGTTGCTGGCGAAAGGTCCTGGCGCTGTCGCCCTGGATCGCTTCATTGCACGGAAATTCAGCTGATAAAGGCTGCAAGCGAGTGCGCCCTGCACCGCTCAAGCCTCATGGAGCGACAACGACATGCATAAAGACACACTGCGATGAGCATTCGCCAGCGCCTGACGACCAGCTATGCCATCGTCCTGGTATTTCTTCTGGCCATTGTCCTCATCAGCCTGCAACGCTTCGATCAGCAGGCCCAGAGCATGCATGACGTCGTCGAAGGGGATGCCGCGCGTGCCAAGCTTGCCTCAGCCATCAACCTGCACGCCGAAACGGCAGCCAGTCGCTTACTGCTGCTCTTCGTCCTTGAAGACCGCGAACAGCGAACCGCCATCTACCAGGAGATCGACGCGCAGAACGCCGAGATCGATCAAGCCCTGCAGGGCTTTCGCGCACTGATGAGCGAGCCTGAGTCGCAGGCGATGCTCGCCCGCCTGGAAAGCCTGCGCAATGCCTATGAAACGCACTTCAGTGCCACGGTAGAAGAGCTGGAAGTGGGCGAGCGAGCCTCGGCCGTGCAGCTTATGACGGGGCCGACTCTCAGCGCACTCAATGCCCTGCTGGCGCAAACAGCGGCATTGGCAGAGCAGCAGCAACTGTCCATGCAGGCACGCCAGGCACAGGCAGTGCAGGCATCCGAACGCTCTATCCAGCTGTTGCTCGCCCTGGGTTTCAGCGCCTTGATCGCGGGCCTGCTGATGGCGATTTATATGACCCGCAGTATCACCCAGCCGCTGGATCGCGCGGGAATGGCGGCTGATCGGATTTCCGGCGGCGACCTCAGCCTCACGATCGACAAGGTCGGCAAGGCCGGCAAGGCCGGCAAGGCCGGCAAGGATGAAATCGGCAAACTGTTGGCGGGCATGCGCAGCATGTGCGAACGCCTGCGTACTGTTATCGGCTCGATCCTGAGCAGCGCAGCACAGGTAGACTCGGCGGCCGAGCAACTGCGGGTGCCCGCAGCCAAGGTCAAGGCGGACTCGGCACTGCAGAACGAACTGGCGTGCTCTATCGATCGTTCCATCGCCCAGTTATCCCAGGGCATCGGCGCGATGGCAGGCAACGTTTCGACCACCCGCGACCAGGCCCTCAAGGCCCGCGACCTGGCGCAGGAAGGTGCGCGGGCCATCAGCGTGGTTGCCGCGGAAATCGCCCAGATCGCCACGGCCGTCGATGGCTCGGCCCAGTCGGTCGCCCGGCTCGGCCTGAGCGCCAAAGAAGTCGCGGGGGCGGTCAGCCTGATCCGTCAGATCGCCGATCAAACCAACCTCCTGGCGCTGAACGCGTCCATCGAGGCGGCACGGGCCGGTGACAGTGGCAGAGGCTTCGCGGTCGTCGCCGATGAAGTGCGTACGCTGGCCAACCGCACCGCGGATGTCACCGAAGAAATTGACCGGGTGATGACCCTGATCAATCAACAGACCCAGAATGCGACCCGCGACATAGACGCGGGCAAGCGCGGCATGGAGCACGGCATGGGTTTGATACAGAGCATAGCCGCCCCGTTGGAGGCATTACAGACCGATGCCCAGGATTCCCTCGACAACCTTGAACAACTGACTGCACTGGCGGCTGACCAGGCCCGGGAAAGCGAGGCGATTGCCGGCAACGTGCGCACCATCGTCGAGATGGCCAGGACCAATAAACAGGCTACCGAACAGCTTTCAACGATCACCGGCGAACTGTTGCAAACAGCCGCAGGATTGCAGGCCTCGGTTGCCGCCTTCCGCCTGTAGCCGGGCGCAAGCAAGCCCCGCACAGTAAGGAGGCACACCAGCATGATCGGTGACACCCTGCAGCGATTCGCCCAGCTCGCCTCGATTCGCAGCCGATTGATCCTGGCGTTCTCCGCCCTGCTCGGGCTGTTGCTGGCCCTCTCGGTGATGGCCTCGCACCGCCTCGAAACACTGGGCGTCAGCATGCACGAGTTGGTCGATCAGCCCGCCCGACTCGCCCTGCTCGCCGAGCGCGCGAACCAGCACGCGCAACACGCCGCCATCCAGCTGCTGCGCCTGTTGCAAACCCCCGAGCGGGATCAGCGAATCCCGCTTTATGCGCAGATGGATGCCGCCATGACGGCATCGGATGCTGCAATCGCCGGCCTGGCGCAGGCGGATAATCGGGCCTACCCGCAAGCGCATATCGCCCATGCCACCGAGTTGCGTCAACGCTATGGTGCCTTGTTTCAGGAGACGGTCGAGCTCATCGAAATCCAGGGCCTGACTCAGGCTCGAGCGCACTTCGAACGGCACACGGACGCTGCACTGAATGCGTTACTGGATGAGACATTGCGCCTGGCGGAGCGTCAACAAGCACTGATGAACCTGGAGGTCGAGCGTTTTGAGCAGTCCGCCAGTGCCACACGCCTGCAAATAGTCGCGATCACGGCCAGCGCGCTGCTACTCGGCGCCCTGCTGGCCCTGTTGATCTCGCGCTCCATCGTCATGCCCATAGGTGAAGCGGTCGCCGTGGCCGAAACAATCGCCGCTGGCCATTACAACGAGCGCATTCCTCACGGTAGAGGCCCGGAAGTGCAGGTACTGCTGCGCGCGTTGGCTCTGATGCGCAGAAACATCGTGATTCGCGAAGAGCGGATAACCCGCCTGGCCTATGTCGACAGCTTGACCGGCCTGCCCAACAGGGCACATTTCATGGAGGCACTCGCCACAGCCAGCGCAGGTGAACATGGCGCCCTAGTGATCCTCAATATCGATCGCTTCGCACCGATCAATAACGCCCTGGGCCATGCAGTGGACGACCGCATGCTTGGCGAAATAGCGGCTCGCCTGCGCGCCTGCGTTGCCGCGCCCCACCTGGTCGCGCGACTTGGCGGTGACGAGTTCGCCATTCTGTACGAAGGCAGCGATAGATCCGCCAGTACTGGGCACATACAGATGATTCTGGACGCGCTACGCCGGCCGATGCGCCTCGATGGCCAGCGACTGGATATCGATGCAAGCCTGGGCATCGTGTTCTATCCGGATGATGGTAATGACCCCACCGCCTTGCTCAGGCGCGCCGACTTGGCAATCAAGGCGGCCAAACGCCGGCACGACAGTTATGCGTTTGCCGCGGAATTCAAGGACGTGGTGCAGCATGCGCAACTCACCTTGCTCGGCGAGATGCGCGATGCCCTGGCGCGCAATGAATTCGTCATTCATTACCAGCCAAAATTGAATCTTGCCGACGCTCGCATCAGCGGGGTTGAAGCACTGTTGCGCTGGCACCATCCGCTCAGGGGCTTGCTTGCACCTGATCTGTTTATCCCGTTTGCAGAGCAAACCGGCTTCATTCGCGAGATCACGCCCTGGCTGATTCGTGAGGTGGTTGGTCACGCCACGCAGTGGCGGCGCGATGGTGTGGAACTCGTGGCCTCGCTCAACATGTCGGCACTCGACCTGCTCAATCCAGCACTCATCGATGGGCTACAACAGCTGCTGATCCAGACGTCCTTGCCGGCTGAAATGCTCTGTCTCGAAATAACTGAAAGCGCCCTGATGGACGACCCCGAACGGGCGCACACGCACCTGCTCACGCTCGCTCGGCTGGGCGTCAAGCTATCGATCGACGACTATGGCGCCGGCCATGCCTCACTGGCCTATGTGAGAACGCTGCCGGTCCATGAACTGAAGATCGATCGATCCTTCATCACCCGGGTTGACCAGCAACGTAAAAGTGCAGCCATCGTGCGCTCGACCATCGTGCTGTGCCGTGAACTCGGCTTGTCGGTTGTCGCCGAAGGCGTCGAGACGGCCAGCGAACTGGAGTGGCTGCAGGTCAATCGCTGTGATCTGGCACAAGGCTTTGGCATCGGCCGGCCGATGCCGGTGCACGAGCTATATGGCTGGCTGGCCGCTACCCACGCGGGGCTGGCAGGAATAGTAGCTGGCAGGCCGGCGCTACAGGTAGAGAGCGACAGCAAGACTGTCTAGCCCTGCCCCCTCAAAGCATCGCGGCGAACCAACATCACAGGTAAAACAGCCCGCATTCCAGCTGGATGCGAGCACCTGACAGATGATCATTGCCACACCGGTCACGGATTGAGGGCACCCGCGGAGCGCGGAAACGGACGATTGCGGCCAGGCTTGAGCGCGCAATCGATCAACAGGTAATCCATGTCCTCGACTTAACCCGAGCGCTTCTCGATTGCGTGCTGGATATGACCAAGCGTGGCCTCTACCTCTGCACTGTCCGTCGGCACTGCTAACGCCTGCAAGACAGCCGACGTCAGAGCCAGTTGCTTGATATAGGTGCGGCAGTTTTTGCATTGCCGCAGATGCACATAGACAGCGATGCGTTTTCCAAGGCTCAGCTGCTTATCGATAACATCCGAGCCTAACTGTGCCATTTCTCGGCAGGTCAGCATGTTCTTTCCTCCGCGAAAAATGCAGCCGTCATGTGCGGACAATCAGTGGTGAAAACCACCACACCAAGCAGCCCGCCTGGAAACGCTCTTGGCTCGATAGGCCGCGGTGCAAATATCGAATGCCTTCACACCTAGCCTTTCACAAGCGCTCAGCTGCGGCCAATAGAGATCAGCGCCACCTCGAGTTCCTGCGAACTCAGCTGAGGCAGCGGCAAGGCGATAAACTTGTCGACTCGATACACGATGCTTGCCACTGCTGCATCGAACAGCGCATCGATGTCCGCCTGAGTTCCGCCTTCGATTGCCGGGTCGGGCAACCCCCAGTGCGCTCTCAATGCACTCCCGAAGTAGGCCGGACAGGGTTCGGCGGCGGCGTTGTCGCACAGGCTGATGAGCAGATCCGGCTGCAGCGGCCGATGCTCTGCCTGGGACTTGCTGTGCAGCCCATCGATCGCGATGCCGGCGCGCTGTAGCGCCCTCAGGCTTTGCGGATGAACCCGGCCGCAGGGTTTGCTGCCCGCGCTGTAGGCATGCATATGCGCAGGGGCCAGATGGTTGAAGATGGCCTCGGCGAGGATGCTGCGGCAACTATTGGCGGTACAGAGAAACAGAATATTCATCGCATGCTCACGGAACAATCTATGCCGGGTCAGGGCCGAACGCCTTGGGCCTGGTTCAGGGCCTGAACCCAGCTGTCGACGGAAATGGGTAAATAGCCGGTGATCTCCAGCGCGCGGTCTTCGAACACATCCTCACCGGGATGGGCCGCCTGCCAAGCCGCGACCACCTGATCGCGGTGCTCGATCAGCACCTGGATATGGGGGCGAAACAGCTGCAGCAGTGCAGTCAGCCACAGATTGGCCGGCCAGGATGGATGGGCATGATCGATGCCAAACCTCGGCAGCAGCTGTTTCATCGCTGCGGCGGGATACCAGGTCTCGCCCGTCACCCAGCGATTGCAGGCGAACAGTCCAATCGGCTGGCCCCAGGCATCCATGGACACGGCAATCAGATGGGCGATGGCCTCATCGCCGCTCGGCCAGGGTTCACTCCCCGCTGGCGCCGACAGCGGTTGCAACCCACTGGGGATGCCCTGACCACGGATAAACGTATGGAAATGACCATGTTCCAGGCCACCTTCACGGTGAGCGTGGTAGTAGTACTGCGCATGCCTATCGCGGTCGAACACGTCGCCATCGGGGTAATGATTCATCTCGTAGAAGCCGTCATGGCCCTTGAGCAGCTCGCCGACCACATTGAGACCGGCTTTGCTCAAGGCCCGCTGACAGCGCTGGATTTCTTCTGCGGCAGCCAGTTGAGCCGATCGTTCTGCCGCGCTCAACCGCTCGGCATGCGGCAACTCGATCGCACAGTCGGGCAGTGCGGTATCGAAAGCAGGAAGTTGGGCGTTCATCGCTGGATCTCGAAAAAGGGCCGGAGCGGAGGAGCAGCCGCCCCGGTCAAGGCACATTTCTTACTGGGCTGCGCAGGGCGCGCACTTGGCCGCGCAGGGGTTCTTGGCCGCACAGGGATTTTTCGCGGCACAGGGGTTCTTGGCGGCGCAAGGGTTGGCCGCGCAGGGATTGGGCTTGAAGCTCGTCTGCAGACTTGCCGTATAGGCAACCAGCGCCGCCAGCTCCTTCGACTCCCAGCCCAGGGCCTTGGATGCCATGGGCGCGACCATGCAGATCTGGATCATCTCGTCGAGAAACACCTGGGACATACCGAACTGATTCTTCGCCATGGCCACCTCATGGGGGTATGCCTTGGCAAAACTGGCTTGGAACAGGTTGCCGCCCTGGTGGCAGGTAGCGCAAGACATGCCGTTACTGCTCAGTTTGGGATCCTTGTAGAGCTTCTCACCATAGGCCTTCAGCTCGCCCTGAGCACCTTTATAGGGCTTGTAGTTGGCCGGGCGCTTGACCGACTTGAGCGCGCAGGGATTCATTTTGGCGGCGCAAGGATTGGCGGCGCAGGGGTTACTGCCGGCGCAGGGATTCTTCGCCGCACACGGGTTTTTAGCTGCGCAGGGATTTTTCGCGGCACAGGGATTCAAGCTGCTTGGTGCGCACTTGCCCGCGCAGGGACTGCACGGGTTGGCGGCCATGACCTGGC
Organism: Devosia sp.; assembly: GCF_030689745.1. Classification (GTDB taxonomy): domain Bacteria; phylum Pseudomonadota; class Alphaproteobacteria; order Rhizobiales; family Devosiaceae; genus Devosia; species Devosia alba. Next base: position 21,052 of record NZ_JAUYGL010000079.1, on the reverse strand, counting down.
CTGAAAGCGCCATGGCCAGCACCGTCGCCGACACCATGCTGGCAAGGGGGCGATAACAGTGTGAAGCGGGAAGGTCGGGGCATATGTGGCGCATGGTCATTTCCTCAATCCATGTAGTAACGGTACGTTGTGGATTTACCTATGGGCACCGGGCATCGAGGTGGTCTTCGCCCTTCGACAATAGCGGCAAGAAACCGAGTCATTGCCGAACCAGGCGCCATAAGCAATGGATCTCTCCCACAGGTGGCACCTGCATCTGTTCGCCCAACAAAACTAAGAAGCAAATCGGCCGATTTTGTTACAGCGCCAGCCCCTCTGATTTAGGCAGATGACTATGCCGCCACACCTGCCGCAGCCCATCGGCGGCATGCAGCAAGCCGCCGATGGCTGACGTGACGGCCGGGCAGATCAACCAACGTCTTTGCCAGCAAGAGCTGGTTCTGGCAGAGGAACTGGTCCTCAGCAAAATGCACTGATCCGCAGCGTCTTAGCCAAGTGACTACTGGCTCTTGGCGGCACAAGGATTCTTGGCTGCGCACGGATTTTTTGCTGCGCAAGGGTTCGCCGCACAAGGACTCTTGGCGGCACAGGGGTTCTTCGCCGCGCATGGGTTTGCTGCACAGGGGTTCGCCGCACAAGGATTCATGGCCGCAGGTGCACACTTGGCGGCACAAGGCGAACAAGGGTTTGCAGCCAGCACCGGCCCTGCCAACGCCATGCTCAGAGCACCCGCACACAGCATGGCGGCCAGGGGACGGCGAGCGACGGCGTTGGCTTTGTTTTTCAGTTGGTGAGTCATATCAGTTCCTCAAATTTATTATGGGTATCTAGTAGTACGGGCAGGGAACGTAGATGTTGCTCCACCCTGGGCCTGCGAACGCCGGATGACCCCTTTTGTTTACGGGCCAATCACCGTTCGCTTGACTCAGATGCAGGGAGCGCTGATTTGTTACAAGCTCGCCCTGGCTCAACGCACACTCACGTACTGTTATGCGCTGACCTCGGCTATTCTCCGCGGCCAAGCAACGGGATAGCGAGTAACGCCCCGGTTGGCGTACAGCCATGTCCGAGACAAGCGATTACAACTGCGCTGTAACAATGCAACCTGGCAGGCTTCTAATTAATCAGATGGTAGCGGCCTGCAATTCGCATTTTCAGGCCACCGAGGGAGAAACCGATGGATGAACAGGAACTGGTCAAGCGGCTGCGCCAGGGTGACAAGAGCGCCTTGGAGGCGGTGATCAAACTGCACCATGCCTTCCTGGTTGCCATGGCCACCCCACTGGTGGGCAATGACCTCGCCGACGATGTCGCACAGGAAACTTGGCTGAGGGCTTTTGCCGCGATCGGCAAATTCGAAGGCCGCTCCAAACTGCGCACCTGGCTCGCCCGGATCGCTATCAACGAAGCCCATGCCATGCGCCGCAAAACAGGCCGTGAGGTGTCCCTCGATGGCTGGGGTAGCGATACCGGCTCGCCCATAGGCGCACGTTTCAACGAGCAAGGCGCCTGGGATGTTCCGCCCACCCAATGGCACCATGAAACGCCAGACGAGCTTCTGACCGAAGCTGAACTCTACGAGTGCATTCAAAAACACCTGCACAAGCTGCCTGAAGACCAGCAAAGCGTGGTGATGATGCGCGAGCTTGGCGGGCTGGACTACGGCGAGATAGCCCGGGCGCTTAATCTGGCGGAGGGCAACATCCGCGTATTACTGCACCGCGGCCGGCAACGGATGCATGCCATGCTTAATCATTTCGAGGAGGTAGGAACATGCTGACCTGCCGTGAGATGTCCGAACTCGGCTCCGACATCATTGAGGGTGATCTGCGCTTAAGCACTCGCTGGGCAGTGTTCATGCATCTGAAAATGTGTTCGCGCTGCACGCTGTACATCAAACAGCTGAAACTCACCTCTGCAGTACTACAACAACTACCGCTAAACACCACAGCGGTTGATAGCGCGGCCATCCTGGAAAAACTGCAAGAGCGGGATAAATAACAGAACGGGTCAGCGCTGTAACAAAAACGCGAGCAGATTCTCATAAGGGTACAGCCTCAACGAGGGGCGGACCTGACCATGAATCTGGAGTACGCGCTTGACTGACAGCACTGCAGCCGAAGCCCCCACAGCTAGTGCCCCCTGCCTGGTCTTGCTATGCAAGCGACCAGCGCTGGGGCACTCCAAGCAGCGCCTGGCGCAGCAAATAGGCCTGCAACCGGCACTGGAGATCGCTCAGTTACTGCTCGACTGCGCCCTGGAGGATATTCAGCAGTGGCCCGCGCCCAAGGTCATTGCTCCCGACCATTCGCGCCATTTGCCCTGGGCGCAGGCACTCTGCCCGCAGGCGCTGGGGGTGGCGCAGCATGACGGCAATCTGGGCCAGCGCCTCAACGACCTGGATCGTCGATTGCGCAACCTGGGCCTGCAACGCTTGCTCTATATCGGCAGTGACTGCCCTGCACTGCAGCCCAGTGACTATCGACGGGTGACCTGCCTGCTCGAGGCCAGTGATACGGTGCTGCTCGGAGCCAGAGATGGCGGCGTGGTGCTGATGGCCTCGAACCGCCCCTGGCCCGACCTGAGCGCACTGCCCTGGAGCACAGCACGCCTGGGCACGGCTCTGTTCGACTGCTGCCAGCGGGCAGGTCACTCAGTGGTCTGGGCGGGCGAGCTGTTCGATATCGACCACAAGGATGATCTGTATGCGCTGCCCGGCCTGCTCGCGCAGCACGGCCGCCCCGCACGGCTGAGCCTGGGTCACGCCCTGCAGCAACTGGGAGTGCCTGCCAATGCCAGCTAACCCGCCGATCAGCGTCATCATTCCCTGCTGGCAGGATACCGCCGTACTCGAGCATCTGCTGTCGCGGCTCAATCAACTGGCGCGACGATCCAGGCAAGAACTTCAGCTCATCGTGGTAGATGCCGCGGGCTGTCAAAACTGCCGCCAACTGTGTCTGCAATACGGGGCGCAATGGATACCGGCCGATCCCTGCAGAGGCGCGCAACTGCGCCTGGGCGCGATGCACGCCCGGTCTTCGATCCTGTGGTTTCTGCATGCCGATGCCCAGCTCCAGGGCAACCCACTACCCGACCTTCAGGCCAGGATGGCTTCAGGTGTGGTAGGCGGTTACTTCGCCTTCCGCTTCAGCGGCAAAGCCTGCTGGCAGAGCCGCTTGCTGGAACAGCTGATTGCCTGGCGCAACCATTTCGGGGTGCCCTATGGCGATCAAGGCATCTTTGTTGAAGTCAGTGCCTACCATGCCTGTGGGCAGCACAGCCCCTGGCCGCTGTTTGAAGAGGTGGAGCTGGTCAAGCGACTGCGCAGGCTGGGCCGCTTTGAGCGTATTGCACAGGGGTTGAAAGTCGACCCCAGACGCTGGCAGCGCGACGGCTGGTGGCGCCGCTCGCTGCACAACCGCTTGCTCGCGCTGGCACATTTTCTCGGTGTACCGGCCACTCATCTGGCTCGACGCTACAGCCGCTCCAACCCAACATCCACAATCCCCGCCAATAAACCCTAGGATCCCTCATGCGCGCCTTGTTATTCCTGGTCATGTTGTGCCTGAGCGGTCTGTCGTTTGCCAACGCATTCGAGCATGACCACCCGCAATGGACAGCCCTGCTGAGCCGCCATGTCACCTGGGTCAAGCCCGGCTTTGCCAGTCAAGTCGATTACCAGGGCTTGCAACAGGATCAGGCCGAGCTTGAACGCTATCTGGCCGTTCTCTCGAGTGTGCAACGCCAGCAATATGATAGCTGGAACCGCGACCAGCGCCTGGCCTTTCTGATCAATGCCTATAACGCCTTCACGTTGAAGCTGGTCACCGAGCATTACCCCCTGGACTCGATCAAGGAGATTGGCGGACTGTTCGCCAGCCCCTGGAATCAGGCATTCATCCCGCTGTTTGGCCAGACCTTGACGCTGAATCAGATCGAGCACTCGATGATCCGCGAACCTGGCGAATTCGACGAACCGCGCATCCACTTCGCGGTTAACTGTGCCTCCATAGGCTGCCCTGCCCTGCGCCCCGAGGCCTTCGTTGCCAGCGCACTCGATGCGCAGCTGCAGGACAGCCAGCGGCGCTTTCTCAGTGATCGCAGCCGCAACCGTTTCGATGCAGCCGGCGACCATTTCCGGGTCTCGAAAATTTTCGATTGGTACGCCGACGACTTCGCCAAGCAATCGGGCTCGCTGCAAGCCTATCTGCAAAAACAGGCGACCTTGCTGGCAACCGCAGAGCAGCTGGAACAAGCTCAGCGCACAGGCAAAGTGGAGTTCCTCGACTACGATTGGTCACTCAACCAAGCCCATTGACCCGGAGCGCACACGATGACAGACAAGACCGCGTTGGTACTCGCCGGCGGCGGCAGCCTGGGGGCCGTGCAGGTCGGCATGCTGCAGGCGTTGATAGCGGCAGAGGTTGCGATCGACCTGGTGGTCGGGGCGTCGGTCGGCGCCATCAACGGTGCCCATTTCGCCAGCAAACCGAGCGCCAAAGGCGCCGCTGAGCTGGCTGACATCTGGTGCGCGCTTGGCAGGCGGGACATTTTTCCCTTTTCCCTGCTGGGCGCGACCAAGGCCCTGCTGCTACGCCGCGGACATATCCTCGACAACGCCGGCCTGCGCCGGATGATTCTGTCTGCGTTGCCGATCAGTCGCCTGGAAGACTGCGAACTGCCCCTGCATGTGGTCACCACCGACCTGCTCAGTGGTGCCGAGGTGCTGCAGTCGCAGGGCGACATCCTCCAGGCCTTGCTGGCCAGCGCCGCCATTCCGCTGGTCTATCCACCGATCGCAATCAACGGACACCTGCTGATGGACGGCGGCGTAGCCAGCAATACCCCGATCGCCAGTGCCGTGGCACTGGGCGCGAAGCGCATTGTGGTGCTGCCCACCGGTTTTGGTTGTGCCTGCAAAGCGCCGCCCAAGGGGTTCGTGGCGCTGGCCCTGCATACCCTCAACCTGATGAGCATGCGCCAGCTGGTACGCGACATCGAGCTGTATGCCCCGCAGGCCCATATCCATGTGGCCGCCCCCTTATGCCCCCTGGGCGTTTCGGTATTCGATTTCACCCAGACGCGCAGCCTGATCGAGCGTGCCCGCCTGCAGACCCAGACCTGGCTGGACACTGGTGGGCTCGAGCAAACGGGCGTTCCCGACTCCTTGCGCGCGCACCTGCACACCGATATGGATATGAAGGGGATGGCATGAACGCATTCGTCGAACTGCACCAGCGCCTCTGGCAATCCTTTCGCCGCCTGCCACTGTGGGTACAGCTGTGGATGGCCGCCATCCTCTTGCCCGCCAACCTGCTCAGCCTGTTGCTGCTCGATTACCCCGGCGCGCGCATGATCGCGCTGGCTGCCCTGCTGGCCCTGGGCAGCAATATGCTGTTGATGTACTGGTATGCGGGGTTCACTCGCTTGATGGCCTTGCCCCATCTGCTGGTGTGGGGACCACTTGAGGTGATGCTGCTGATGTATCTGGTGGCAAGCACGCCCACTGCCGTTGAAGTCATGTATGTCTGCCTGGTTCTGGCAGTGAATGGCCTCAGCCTGTACTTCGACGCCCTGGATTCCTGGCGCTGGCTGCAGGGCGAACGTCAGCCGTTTTGAACGCTTTCGACAGCGGCCGGCTCTGCGCGCGAGCCTGCATGGCGCTGAAGAGAGACACAGCGAATGGCACCAGATAGTTGAGCACTACATGCGGGATGGACAGCTCAGCTGCACCCCAGAGCACTTCACCCTGATTGATCAGGTTGAGGATGCTGCCCACGACAAAGGAGATCTTGACCGCGCGCCATACCAGATCACGTGATAGCCGAGAACACCAGTCCCGCATCATCCCACGTCTCCACGAGCGCGCGCCTGCCCGGCACTCGCCAGCATCTGCTCGAGCGGCATCCTGTCGACGGCCTCCTCCACCACCTTACGGATCAGCTCATGGTCGACGTCCGGCTGCAGATCCGCTGGACTTCCGGTTCTTCCCGTAGGCCGAGCGACAAGCGTGGCATCCTCGGCTTCAAGGGCAAACTCTCCACCGCAGTTGCGGCAGTAGATGTGTTCGCCCGCCTGCTGACTGCGCTTGAGAACCAGGGTGGGGCCGCACATGGGGCACTCCTGCAACGGGATGCCATCATCCGAGTGGCCCATCACATGGTCGAACACGCCGCGTTTGCCCAGATCGATGAAAACCCGACTCAATTCGAGGTCGAACTGACTGCCGCTCTGGCTCTGGATAATGGCCAACGCCTGCCCGCGACTCATGCCGGCGCGGTAGGGACGGCTGCTGGTCATGGCATCGAACGCATCGCAGATACCGACGATACGCGCATCCAGATGAATCTCCTCGGCCCGCAGGCCGCGCGGATAGCCCCTGCCATCGGGGCGTTCGTGATGGCTGTAGACCGCCTCTTTGATCAGATCGGCCAACGGGTGGCCGGCGAGCATGCGCCAGCCCATCTCCGGATGGGTGCGTACGACGGCGAACTCGTCTTCAGTCAAGGCGCTGCTCTTGCGCAGCACGGCGTCGGGTATGCCGATCTTGCCCAAATCATGCAGAAAACCGCCCAGGCTGGATCGAGCCACATCGGCTGAGGGCAACCCGGCCGCCTCGCCAAGCAACCTGGCATAACGCGACACACGCCACAGATGGCCCCCGGTATAGGGATCCCTGGCTTCGACGAACCAGGCCATCATCAGCAGGCTGCTAACCAAGGCTTTCGACGGGTCGTCAGCGCTACTCGCCCCCTGCGCCGCCTTGCTCAACCAACCAGAGAGAAAAGACCGCATGGGACGGGCCTCCAGGGCCAGGGGCAGAAGTACACGGCAAGTTAGCAGGACGTTTCTTCAACGCTTCCACGTCCCAGCGATTGGGTGGCACGTCCCTGTGCCGAGGGGTGGGTAATGCCGGCTTTGTTGGCATCGCCCCCCTGCTTCAGTCGGCAGCGTGCAGGCCATCAATCAATGGGGACCGTAGAGTTCTCTGTCCCTCCGGATGCCACGTTTCGGCTCCTCGATCAGTTGGTCCTGCTGCTCGCGCGCAGTACCGGCGGCCGTGGGCTGCTCCTTGAGCATCTGAACAAAGCGCTCACCTGAGTCCCGGCTGGCGCGATCACTCACCAGTGTCTCTTGCTGCAAGCGGTAGCCGATCAGGCGGTCGCTGCCACCTTCGGCCTGCACCGTGGTCACGGCAGCGCCCATCATCAGCGCGGCCAGTGCCGTCATGCCCAGTATCGATTTCATGGTGTCATCCTCCAAAGATGCGTTACTCATCATTCGGATGACTGGGGAGCCCCTTTGTTACAGGCGACCTGCCGAACTACAGTCGCCCCGCTTAGCCGACGGACGCACCTTGTCCGCGAGGTCCCTAGGTCTTATGGTGTCAAGGCCTGTTGACATGCTTCAGGTGGTAATCTCTTGCCATATGTTCAGGAGCGCTGCTTGATAGAGTTGCACTTTCTCATCGCGTTTTTGCTGTGGCGCCGGCGTCAGGTTCTGACGGGGCTGATCATCAGCGCCAGCCTGATCCTGGGAACAGCCAAAGCGTCGCCTCTCCCCCCAAGCGTGCATCGGGGCGAACAGGCGGCACAGCGACTGCAGGACTGGCAATCGCTGATCGTACAGTCGATGCACTTGAGCGACGCTAAAAAGCTGCAGGCGGTTAATGCGTTTTTCAACCGCCATATCCGTTATGGCGAAGATACCGAGGTATGGGGGCAAGTCGATTACTGGGCCTCGCCATGGGAAACCCTTGAACTGGGGGCCGGCGACTGCGAGGACTTTGCCCTCGCCAAGTACTTTACCCTGCGCCTGCTCGGTATTCCCGAGCAACATCTGCGTTTGGTCTATAGCACGCTGATTTCGACCCAGCAGGCCCACATGGTATTGGGCTACTGGGCCGATGACGGAGAGAATCCGGCCCTGCTCGACAACCTCCGTTCGGAGGTTCTTTCGACCGTTCAGCGACCTGACCTGCAGATACAGTTCGCATTCGATACCGGTAACCTGTATCGGTTAGAGCATAACCGCTTGGTCGCGGTCGGCGATGCGCAATTGCTGCCGGGATGGCAAGCCCTGAACGTCAAAGTGAGGCAGGAATCGATTCCTTTCTCCAATGCCATTCAGCTAGTCGTTGCGGAGCAACTGCGCTTAAAGCTAGAGATCTGACGGCCAGCTGGTAGCTTGCTTCAGGCGGTCGAGCTGATACCGGCATCATCACGAATGCTCGCCCCCTTGCCGAGTCGAGTCACTGACAATGGTGACTCTTAGCCGTGAAGTTGCTCAAGCGTGAGTTCGATCAACGGCTTCAACTGATCTCACATAAGCCAAACCGTTGCTCAGTTCCGCAGGCGTGCGCTTTCTGTTGTGTTACGCCCCAAGCCCAGACTTCGCCGAACACATCCTGCTGAATGCTCGCTGAGCCCTACGTCTGCGGCTCCGTTGCAATGGGGCCTATTCCCAAAGGCTTACTGCTCATGGTCGGGTGCCAAATTGACCAAGGGGCTATCCCGGCTTGAGCAGAACGCACCCACCCAGCGATGGCCTCAAGATCCTGCTGCAACGACTCGGCCACTGACCAGATGCGGGCATTCTCGGTAGGCACTGTCAGTGCCGCGCCCTCTCCGAGGGTAAGGGCCATCGCGTGAAGCTTCAGCAGCTCATCACGGACAGCCACGACCGGCCAGACAGGTATCCAGGCGGTCAACCAGCCGCAGAATAAGGGAGGGGTCGGAGCTTTCTCGCAACCTATCCAGTGCTACTGGTAACCCGAGACGGTGATGGTCTACTTGTGCGCCTGCACGCAACCAGCCAGGAGCATCAGGCTGCTGGCCAGGATAAGCAGGTTACGTATGCTCATCTGATTCATTTTCCTCAGCAGCACCCTGCTGATCGAACGGCAGTCCGCCACCGCAGCCTTCGAACAGGCCGTAATGGCAACTGAAGTCCCCGATGAACTGGAAGTGCGCGGCGAAGCGGCTGTGCTTGAGCATGCGCCAGGTATTGTCGCATACCGGGAATAGCCGAACGGTCTCGATGCGGTGATGCTTGTCGAGGATGAAAGCATGGGTGGCGCCGGTAATGCTGCCCTGTAGATCACCGCCTGACCGTAGTCCTCCAGGCCGTCGAGCTTGAACAGCCGGTAGGTGGCGGAGAAGAAACGCGCGTCGCCCAGTTTTTCCGCCAGATGCGGGTCGTCGACGCTGATCGGGCGATCCTCGACTATGCGTGGCTCGCTAAAGCCGTGGCGCCGTGCCAGGTTCTCGAAATCGTTCCAGTACAGGGCACCTCCCAGGCCTCGCCATCCATAGAGCACCTCGTCCTGGCGCAGCTACGTCGGCCAGACGACGGTCGGCATAGACGTCGAAGAAATACAGCTCGCCGCGCAGCTTGAGCAGGCGATGGGCCTCACGCTGCAGGCTGTCCTTGTCCGGTGACAGGTTGATCACACAGTTGGAGACGATCACGTCGAAGCAGGCGTCGGCCAGATCCAGGGCGGCGAGACCCTCGATATAGCCCTGGCGGAAGACCACATTGGCATAGCCGAAGCGCTCGGCATGGTAATCGAGGTAAGCGTTGGCCACTTCCAACTGCTCGGCGGTCATGTCCACGCCTAGTAACGAGCCCCCTGCCCCGACCAGTTGGGCCAGGACATAGCAGTCACGGCCCGAGCCGTTGCCCAGGTCGAGCACCCGGCGCCCCATGAGCAGCTCTGGTGCGACCAAGCCGCTGCCGTAATAGCGAGCGCTGAATTTCGGGTGCACCATCGCCGGCAACGGCTTGAGCCAGGCGGGCATGCTGATCGATGGCCCGCCGATGCAGCTTTCAATCTGAATATAAAACTGCTGCTCGTCTCCGGCCGTCGTGGGAAGCTGAGCGGGTTACTGAAAAAGGGCTGCATCGACTGCAGCCCAAAGGACGGGGAGGCAAGGAGCAACCCCTGTACCTCACTCATCCGTGAGTAAAAACGTCAAAGAACACTCAACGGGCACTCGACGATGAAACGCACCTCGTCCACATCACCGTCGATCTAATTGGGTGAGCCTCGATACTTGTGGCTGCGGCAACTGCCAGGCCTAAAAGACCGAATTTAAACAAACGCATTGGATACCCCTCTTGCGTAGGCGGTTTTGCCACCCTACGGGGTGAACGCTGGTTGTTTTTCCGATGCCAGCCCAACCGCTACTGACCTGCTCGAAGCGGTCACCTGGGTTTTGTTACAGCACCTGAGGAAAGCGTGGCCTCAACCAGCCCCGTCAACCCCAACTGCAGTGAGCAGCTCGCTCAAACTGCAGGGAAATGTGCATGCCCCTGCGCACTTTTTCATCGCGCCATTCCCCTGCGACTAGGCGCAACCGTTCGTACGATCTGGGTGGATAGCTATCCAGATGTTGACACGCCTACCTTCTGATAGGTAGCTTTGCCAACATGAGCCTAGACACCCGAAGTGCACTGATCGAGAAAGCCACCAGCCTGGTACGCAGGCAGGGCTACTCTGGCTTTTCCTATGCCGATCTCGCGGAGGCGGTTCGCATTCGCAAGCCCTCAATCCACCACCACTTCCCCAGCAAGGAAGATCTCGGGGTAGCCATAGTAGCGGCGTACACGGAACGCTTCGCGACCTTGCTGGAACAAGCTGCAGCTCAGCATCAGGACCCCGTCGGTCGACTCAACGCCTATGCGGCGATGTATCGGCTGGGCATAGAAACCAGGGAGGGCTGTCTGTGCGGTGTGTTGGCAAGAGAAATGGCCATACTGCCTCCCCGCCTGCAGATAGGCGTTCGCCAGTTCTTCAATCTCAATCTTCGCTGGCTCGAGCAGGTACTGGATCTCGGTCACAAGGAAAGCCAACTGCATCCACTCATCGTGGCGCATCGCGAGGCCCGAACCGTGCTGGCCACCCTGCAAGGTGCAATGTCGCTGGCCTTGGCACTCGATGATCCCGAGGTCTTCGAGCAGGCGGTGGCAGGGCTGTTGGATCGCCTGCGCGTGCCAGAGGGTTAACAAATTTTTTGCCCCAACAGACTACCAACTAGTAGGAAGATGATCATGACATGAATCACTTTTGTGCCGCCAGTTCGACTGTCCAAACCGCGTGACCTCGTAACCACCTGCCAGTTCATCAAGGAACCACAGCCATGCTAAGAATCCATGAGTACAAAGGCTTTCCCAACCCCGCACGCATTCGCATCGCCTTGGCCGAGAAAGGTCTCTTCGACCTCGCAGAGTTCATTTCCGTCGACGTTCCCGCCGGGGAGCACAAACAACCTGCGTTCCTCGCCAAGAATCCCGCAGGTGCGGTCCCGGTACTGGAACTGGACGACGGCACGATGATTGCCGAATGCTCTGCGATCACCGAGTACATAGACAATCTCGACGGTCGCCCGTCACTGACAGGTCAAGGCGCACGGGAGCGGGCAGTAATTCATATGATGCAGCGCCGTGCCGAGAGCGGATTGCTGGACGCGGTCGCCAGCTATTTCCACCATGCAACGCCAGGGCTGGGGCCGGTGATAGAGACCTATCAAAATCGTGAGTGGGGTGAGAAAAGCCTGGAGCGCGCCGTGTCCTGCATGAGCTACCTCAACCAGGTGCTGGCCGAGAAGAAGTACCTCGCCGGCGACCAGTTCTCGGTAGCTGATATAACCGCCTTCGCCGGGCTCCTCTTTGCCGACTTCGTCAAACTCAAGATTCCGGGAGAACTTCAGCACCTGATCAGGTGGCATGAGCGGGTTGCGGCCAGGCCCAGCATCGCCTACTCCTGACTGGAGGGAGTAGATATGCAACTGAACGCTGATTTCAACCTCCACGCCGCTGTACATGCTGCGTTTCTCGCGTGGGTCCCTTCCCCTATGCCCGGCGTCGAGCGCCGCCTGCTTGATCGTATAGGGGCCGAAGTGGCGCGAGCTACCACCATCGTCCGCTATGCCCCTGGCAGTTGTTTTTCCCCGCACACGCACGATGGCGGAGAAGAATTCCTGGTACTCGATGGCGTCTTCCAGGATGAAAGTGGTGATTACCCGGCGGGTTCTTACGTCCGCAATCCGCCGACTTCGCGCCATACTCCGCGCTCGGCAGAGGGTTGTATCATCTTCGTCAAGCTCTGGCAGTTCGCGCCCGAAGACCGCGCGCAGGTACGGGTCGATACCAGCAAAATGCAATTCCAACCCGTGTCGGACAGACCGGGCGTGGCTGAAGTTTCGCTGTTTCGTGACGACCGTGAGCAGGTGCGGCTGGAGCGCTGGGAACCCGACTCGGTGATTTCCCTCGAAGCGCCCGGTGGCATCGAAGTCCTAGTGCTGGATGGCGCGTTCTGCGACGCAAGCGAACGCTTCAGCGCACTGTCATGGCTGCGGTTACCCGATGGCGAAACACTCAGGGCAAAGACTGGCGCGCAAGGATGTAGGCTTTGGGTGAAGACAGGCCATCTAGCCCACACCCAAACTGCACCCGCGCAAGAACGCTGAGTATCGGACCGCAACGGATGGCCTTAGGACCATCCGTTGCATGTCGCCGAGCCGTGGGGAGCGAACAAATGCGGATTTCGGTGAACGTGACCGCTCATTTCGCTAACTCGTGATCGGTGTTTCCCCCCGGTTGCGCGGGTTTTGGATTATAGCCGCATCGATCACGATGCGGCTTCTTCCTCCGTGTTTTTCCGCCGCAGTGACTCGCCATTCATCACGACTCGGTAGGCGTTGTGCACCAGGCGAACGAGCAAGGCGTCGGCCAGCGTGGGGTCGTTGATCCAACCGTGCCAGTGATCGACGGGAAGCTGGCTGGTCAGGATGGTGGAGCGGCTGCCAGCGCGGTCGTCGATCACTTCCAGCAGGTCATGCCGGGCGCTTTCCTCCAGCGCCCCCCAGTCGTCCAAAACCAATGCTTCGATCTTGACCAGCTGTTGCAGGGTGCGCCCGAAGCTACCGTCGCCATGGGCGATGTGCAGTTGCTCCAGCAGCCGCGGGGTGCGCGAGCACAGCGTGCTGCAGCCCTGGCTGCAGGCCTGGTTGCGCAGCGCGCAGGAGATCCAGTTTTTGCCGCCGCCGGTCGGGCCGGTCAGCAGCAGGGTGTGCTGTTGGCGGATCCAGTCGCCACTGGCCAGGGTCTCGATCAGGCGCTCGTCCAGCGCACGACCTCGACGGCGGTCGAGGTCTTCCGGGCAGGCGCTGGCGTATTTGAGCGTGGCCTGTTTGTGCAGTCTCGCCAGCCGATTGTTATCGCGCCATGCCAGTTTGCGGTCGAGCAAAGCTCAGCTGTGGCTGGCCGGCAGCGTCCACTGCTCTTCCCACGCTCGGGCCATGCCTTTGAGCCGAAGTTGGTGCAACTGGCTCTGAGTGTGTTGGGTGATCATAGAACAGCTCCTCTTGGGTGTAGTAATCGGCGCCACGGACGTTCTCGTGGCTGGTGGGCTGCGCCGCGGGCGTAGCAGGCGTGGGCAGTGGTTGCTAGTCGAGCCCTTGCTTGAGCAGGTTGCGCACGGTGCGGCCGTTGAATGCGCGCAGTTGAGCGCGGCTGACCACCGCTTCCAGGCGCGCATTACCGTACTGGCGGGCCAGCGAGAGCAGGCCCAGGCAGGCGCGATAGCCCATCTACAGGTGCGGTTTGTGGGTTAGTTGGTACTCGACGACCTGCCGGGTGTGCGGGCCGGGTTGGCAACGCCGGATGTTCCGCATTGCGGCTACTACAGGCCGGGGGACGGAACCCGCAGGCCCTATGGCCGGGCGCATCCGCCCCGATAGCTCGGACAACTCCGATCATTAGGCATCCGCACGGCAGAACGAACGCGAGGCAGTTTGCCTCCCCCAGGTACTCACCGATGACCACAACCACATCGTCAGATCAGCATCCACAGGAACTCAGTGCGAAGGCAGTCTTTCTGGGCGATGAGTGCATACGCGAGCCCATGCACCTCTTTCATCTGATCGAGAAAGGCATCCCGGTTAAGAACGCCGCGCGGGCGCTCACTGCCCTAGGTCTGATAAGTAACGAGCAAATCGTTGCCAAAGTCCTTGGGATGTCTTCAAACACGGTACGGCGAGCGGCACGTGACTCTCAAAAGGTATTAAGCGGGTACCAAAGTACATGCGTCTGGTATTTTCTGGACGTTCTCGCTCGTGCTGAAGAAATAATCGGTCCCCATCAAATAGCGCAACGGTGGATCACAGCACCCGCGCTGGGGCTTGATGGATATGCGCCGATAGACCTGTTGAGCAACCCATTTGGTTATGAAATTGTTTCCGACTTCCTGACCCGCCTTGAATACGGTGTCTATCAATAGCGCGTTCAAGGACCGCCCACTCAACGTCGCCGACGGGAAATCCACGGTGGATGATTGTTGGTTGTAGGCACAACCCTACGTCCGCACGCTTTGGCGTCGACTGCTGCCGGTCGTGAAGGTCCGCCTCCGGCCCATATGAGCTTCAGGCATTCATCACCCTGCCGAGTAGGCATAGTCAGGTCAAAAATGGTACTTATCTAAGCGCCTTTTGAAGGCTTCTGCGGAGCCTTCCATAATGTTCAGCACCGCATTTGCCGAGTTAGTTTGGTCAAGCCCGCCTATTGCTAGCTGTGTTCCGCGGCCATCCTTTACATCCAGGGCGAACACCAGATCGGTATCCGCATTCACCGGCAGGTTTGCATTGTGTGTGGTCAGAATGAGCTGTCTCCGGTTTTTCACCTTGCGAAGTAAAGGAACCAATTCGTGGTAGATGAAATTTGAGTCTAACTCGTCTTCAGGCTGGTCGATCACAATCGGGCCGTCACCTTGAGCGAGAAGGAGCTTGAGAATCGCGGTATTTCTCTGACCCTCTGAGAGCACCCGGTTTTGGATGCTTCCCACGAGCGCTCCATCCGCGCGATACAGCTCTACATCGACCGTGTCTTCTATGCGAGTGAGACGTGCCGCCCGCCACTTGCTTTTCTGCTCAACGAAATGCTTGCGAATATCATCTGTTAGGCCTGCCAACTCTTGTGGAATAGGTGATTCGCTCATCAGCACAGTCTTGATATGCAGCCATGGAGAGTATGATGCCGGCTTACTGGCTGACAGATGCTGTTGAAAATCTGCGAACAGCACTGTTCCGATTTGCGCCCATGCTCTGCCGATTCGGGCGCGGCCGTCAGGTGCCATGCCCTCCCAGACCTCTTGGAAATGCACTTCATCTGCCATCGGCTGAAGAAGCACATTGATAGAGCGGTTGGCCTTCCATGTGATCTCTTGAGCAGTTCGAACGCGAACTGCAAGCTGTTTAGACCAAAGCGCATGTAACTCGTCCAGCATTGATCCAAGCCTCCCCACCTCGGGTGTCAGGGCTTCGATTTTCTTTAGTAGATCCTCAAGGTTGCCTTGTTTGATCTTACGAAGCCTGTCGATTTCCTGGAGGCGTGCCACGTCTTGGGGTTGAAGGCCTCTTTCTTGGCAGGCGCGCAGGAACCCGCTCCTTATCGCGTTCAGCTCTTCCGATACAGAGTCCCAGCCTCCGAGTTGCTGTTCCAGCTCATCCGCGTCTTTCTGCATCGCGGCAGCTAGGGCGGCGATCTTCTCTGAATACTTCTGTCGAAGCGCTACGGCTTCCCGTGTGTAGTCGTTGAACCAATCAGCTCTGGGCCAGGCCTCGACCTTGCCATCGTTCAACACACCTCGGTCAGACAGCTCTTTAGCCAACTCATTGAGCGATTCGGTATCTTCAACAAGCTGTACTTTCGCTTTTTCGAAATATTGCCGTGCCGCTTCGGCCCGCTGGTATTGAAGCGCCTCCGCCTGCACCTCTTTTCGAGCCTGCCATTGCCGGTTCAGCTCCTGCAGCTCTTGGGCCAGCTCTTTTTCTACTTTTCGCAATTCCTCTAGCTGGTCGGAAGCTGCGAACACCTGAACAATTTCGGCTCGAAGGGTATTTTCACGCCCCTTCAAAGCTTGAAACTCTGCACTACTGACCTCATCCACCATGTCCAGCAAGCTACCTTCACCACCGATGTCGGTAAGTTCACTGAGCTGCTGCTGGCTATAGAACTGAATGGGAACTTGCTTCAGGTAGGCCGCGATATCGTGCACCTCACCCTGCAGCATTTCGTGAGGGGCATCGGGGCGAAGCGAGATGATGTCAATCTGGCCGGGTACGCTTTCCCAGCCGACCTGGATTTCTGCATCTCCCGAGAACGTCCCTCTGAGCCGCTCGAACTTCGCCTTAGTAGAAGCGGAAAACTGCCCCCCCGTGTCCCTAGCAAACGCGAAGCGAAGTAGCTCCATCAGCGTCGACTTACCGGTTCCACGCCCACCAATTACAGTGTTCAAATTCGGTGAGAAGGCAATTTCTTGATCCGCGAGAAACTTCAGACCGCGGCATTTCAAGAAAACGATTCTAGGGTGGGTTTGCTCTTCTGATGGCCTGGCGTTCTGGAGCCGTAAGCGTGATGCTCCATCAAGAAACGCTTGTCGTAGTGCCGCGACCGAGGGCTTCGAGGCTTTCAGCCATGTCCAGCGGTATCCTAAAGCATTGGCGGTAGGACGGCCGTCATCGCCTACCTTCAGCGATTTCGCATCGGATGACTGAACATAGGCTGGTTGGCGGCCACGCCTTGACCAGTGCGGGTTACGCCCCTCCAAGATCGACTCGAACTTTGGTGGCATCGGGTAGGTTGTCACCTCAACTGCGAGGAGGTCAGGTAACTGATAATCCTCTATGTTGTTTGGTGATGACAACATCCCATCTACTTGGTCAGCATGAGCAGCAATAACTATCCCGTCATGATCCTTTTGAACGGCCTCAAGCAACTCTTTCAAGCTGATATTTTGTCCACCGCGGCGGAGTTTTACCGGCTCACCGGCCCGAAATCGTTCATGCTCAGCCAAACCAAGCTTTGTGAGAATCATGTTGATGCGTTGAACGTGTCGCTGCTTCGTCGCTGGGTTGAACAGGCAAAGAACGTGGTAGCCAATATCGACTTCAAAACCAGGAAAAATAGCGATGGGGGCTCGATCAAGCTCTCTGGCAACTGATTTGTTCTGTTCCACCAAGTGGGTAAGAAACCAATCGCGCGGATCTGTTTTCTCCGAGAAGTTGTGGTCAGTGATGCCGATCATTTCTAGGTCGAGCTCATGACAGCGCCGGAGGAACTGTTTGGCCTTTGCTTGAATGCTCTGCTCACATGGCTTCCCGTCGACTATCGGGCGGCGGTTGTGAAGGCGTAGATCGTCGTCGGCCCAATGCCGATTGTCTTCAGGTGTCTGTACCTGAAAGTCGGCTTTAAACCAGCGCATTCCCTGATATTCGACCACTGCAACCCT
The DNA here is from genome assembly GCF_030689745.1 of Devosia sp. Taxonomy (GTDB): domain Bacteria; phylum Pseudomonadota; class Alphaproteobacteria; order Rhizobiales; family Devosiaceae; genus Devosia; species Devosia alba. Next base: position 3,765 of record NZ_JAUYGL010000079.1, on the reverse strand, counting down.
CCAATTCCGTTTTCGCGTATAGCGATGCGCCCGGAGCATACTGCCAAACTGGCATCATACGGTCTCTAGATGCTTGTCATATGCAAGTTGAACGAGTATCTCATGCCTAAAGCTCATATTTAACAGACGAGCCGACGACCGATTCTGGCCGGAGACGGACAACTCGATGCGGACACACATCTGCGATTGCAGGTGTTCTTACGGCAGATCACCGCTGCTCCAGTTGCTTAGCGATCGGCACCATTCCGAGTGTCTGGCGCAGAAAATGGCTGGTTTGATCGCACACGTTATGCCGAGGGGAGCCTCGATATTTCGCTGAGACATTCTGCGTGATCGTGACTTCGCTCATGCCCAAACAGCTTGCGGCACCATCGACGCCGTGTAAAATCCTGCGCCCGAAAATGCAGGAGACAACACGTTGGCAATTCATTACTCCGCGTCCCAGGCAAATGTTGTATGCGGACGCACTGGCTCGAACCTGAACAGCACCCAGGATGTTACTCAGGTCTCATGCAAGCTCTGCCTTCGCACCGTTGAAAAGGGAGCTATTGAGCCTGTACGTAAGACACCAAGCCTCGCTGAGCTTAGAGCCGCGGCAAAAGCAGCGAAGGCTGTCCTCGCAACTGCTGAAATGGCTAAGCCGACCTCTACCCTGACCCCTCGCGCCGAATGGCAGCAACGTCTGGAGCAACTGCCAGGTAGAAACCGCATCCCGCGCGGCGTAGCTCGGCAGGCATTTATCTAAGCGCTGCGGGCCATAAACGGACGCTTTCGGGCGTCCGCTTCCGAAGCTGGCGGTGGGACAGGCAGAAAACGGCCAAAAGCAGACGATCAAAACTAAGTCAGCTTTGGCCATAAACAGAAGAACCGGCCCTGCATGTGACTTGACCAAAATAGTGGTATTAAGTCTCCAAGAAACGTTTGAACAAAACCAGGCTTACCAGTATGAGTATTAGCCAGCATACGCGAGTTAGCGTATTAAGCTTGGATTCAGCGGACTTAGATGAGGTTGAAAGTTTTTTTCGTGAATCTTCAAGTTTCTCTTGGATCTCCTCTACGCCTACAACAATGTCGTCATACTTTTTAGTGGAGCGCTCAAATTCGTCTGCAAGCAGGTTGATATGGGTGACGACGTTATTATTTAAGGAAATGATCATCCAGGTCGAAATAATTAGCCCCACAAGTATGACGAGATAATCCCATGCGGTGGTAGCAGGTTTCAAGATAGCGCCCGCCACAACGATACCACCTGGAATAGCAAACGCCTTTGTCTGCTGGGCCATGATTGCATCTTGGACTTTGCCCAGAAAACTAACGCAATCAGTTTCGATTTCAGTGAGAATCTTGTTTACCGAAAATTTGCTTACATAAACCTTATAGCGCTCATTGTATTTTTTGTAGAAATTCGAAATGGATGCCATTATTACGCGAATGTTGCAGTCTTTTTCATCTTTCAAGAAATCCGTCAGCGTTTCTCGCATAACGTGACGCCTTTCTTCGCAATGAACATCTTCATCCGCCATCACTGCCGCATGCATTGTTTGAGCATGTTTAATCCCCTTTTCATCGACAATGATGGCCATTAGATCGTCACATGCTATCAGGTACGATATTTCTAACTTTGTAAGAAGTGATTCTTTCGAACTGTAGAACACGTATTTGAGAGTCTGGCTTTCGTCGCCGTTGTTATGGCAAAGCGTTTTGAGCGTTTCTCTAAGCAAAAAATACAGGTCAGTTAGTCGGGAAATAGAAGCAGACTGATCCTCATCCATGCCGATGATGTGCATGTGTTCAGGTTTTTTGTTACGCGTCCGTAGGGTATGCCACATTGCCTCAGCACTGGCAAAGAAGGGCACGTATCCTTCATCCCATGCCGACGGCTCCAGCAGGAAAAGGTCATGCCTAATCAGGTCCAGATTTTCGGGACTATGGCAGCCATAAATTTTGAGGAACTCATGAACGTCCTTCATATCCAGCGACTGCGTGTCAAATATGAGCTGGTCATCATCCAGCGAGATTCGATCAAGCATCCTGGGATCCTGACGATGGATCGTCAGCATTTATACCCTTCAGCCTGTTTGATACGTCGCTTGGGAGCTTCACCTTCAGGTACACGAAATCTTTGTCGACGCTAAGATCAGCAGCGCTGTCACCAACGGCCACAGCGTCTAGTTTCAAACGACCCACGAATTCTCCGGAGGGAAGCTTAAGATCCACATACCCCATGCTTTTAGCGGTGACACCAGAAGGCTGAAACTCTTCACTCACTTTAAAACGTTCAGAGTTTTCTGAGATGAATTTGATGAGCCCGCCGAGATGGGGCGAATCTTCTTTCAGGCATTTGTTAATCACGTGCTGAATTTCTGAAAGATTTACCCGCTCGCCTGCTTTATTTTCAATATAGCTAACTACGCGCGTGTGAATTGTGCGTCGCTCTGACAAGGACAGCGTACTTGCTTCCTCTGAAAAATATGCGCTAAGCGCGTTTTTCAAGTTATCAACACAGACTTTTCCTGGTATTGAATCAGAGCAACCCAGTGCGACGTTGAAGAATTCGCTTTTGGAATTCCCTTTAATAAAGTAAAGGTAGGAATCACTTGTGTTTTGTGGAAAGCTTTTTTTGAACTCTGTCAAGTCCATACAGGCGGCCTGACGGAAATCTTGGAGGTTTAGGCTTTCCGTTCCTCTTGGGTTGAGGTTGTTGTCATCGTCAAAATCATATCCACCTCTTTTGCCAAGCATGACAATCAAGAGATGATCTACCTGCCGGTAATCTTGGTAGTGTGAAAATACAACATAGCCCTCAGTGAGAGAGCGGCGGGCCGGGTCGTTCGCCTCATGGCACAGCCGCTCCATAACACCGGTGACAAAGGCATTGAAATCGAGATTGCTAGAGTATTTGGAAAAATTATCGGCAGCGGCGAGCATATTGGGGTCTACGTATCCGTAGATTCTCCCGCTCCTGGAAAACTTCTTGCCAATGTGATTTACAAAGTCAACGCATACCGGAGATTTGAGATCCCAGTCGTTGCCTCTGTTGCTATCGTAGAAAGTCAGCCCACCAAGCGTTTTTTTGAAAAACTTCGCGGCACATGCGTTCAACACAACGAGCGACTTAACCTCAGAAGCTTTAACCGCTGTATCAGTATTAGGATGAGGTGTAGTTTGTGCTTGATCATCCATGGCATGTTCGTCCGTAGTGACTATGAATGCCGAACGTTCCTGACGCCGGCTGTGAACCATAGATGGTAGCACAGTGATGGCGCAGGAGCCTTGCAACAACACAAACCAGTTGGGTTTGGGTGGTTGAATCGTCTCTGGCTTGATAGACACCATTGAAAATCCGCTTCTGGCCGATTTCTGCCGGTTCCCACCGGCAGCTCAGGGTCGGTTTCGGCCTATCGCAACTGACCGAAATCGACCAGTTGCTGAAAGTGTTGGCCTACGGTGCCCCTTAGCAGGCGTTCGTATCGCGCTCATTTTCGTAGGGAAAAGCATTTCCGGGAGCTCCATTAAGCCGCCAGCACCGTGTTCAGCATCACCAGATAACTACACGCGTGGATGACGTCGGGTATACCGGCATCGTCGTCTGGTACCGTGAGGAGAAACCGGTAAGCAACCCTAGGGAAGGTCTGAAGTAGTCCCGTTTTCCGAGCTGATTTTCTCAATGATTTGAAAAAACAGCGTCTCAATCGAAAATCAGGTCATTTTTCACCTTCAAATGCAGGGTTTTGCCCTTGTGAGGCGCTTCGCAGGGTTGATTCC
>NZ_JAUYGL010000077.1 GCF_030689745.1 Devosia sp. | reverse complement strand
CCGCTGACAGCGTGGTCCCGCGGTTTGTGCAAATTGCCGATGCCAATGAAAAAGCCCTAAGTAGATCAACTACTTAGGGCATCATCTGGCGGAGCAGGGGTCTGCTTTGATAGCATCCCATGCAATCCTAAGAAGTTCTATATAGCTAACAAAAACAATTACTTGCAGGTTAATTATGTCCTAAACTGTTCTAATTCATTCCATTGAATCCGACTACAATTTGATAGTCGTTTCGATAGTCGAATTTAAACAAGTTAGAACCCATGACGCGTCAGTTAGGTAAGCTTTCAGCTCTGCAAGTCACCAAATTAACCAAGCCCGGATTGTATGGAGATGGAGGGGGATTAGCCCTTCAAATCACGCAAGCTGGTGTCAAGAGTTGGCTGTTTCGTTTCATGCGGGATGGTGTGCCTTTTGGGATGGGTCTAGGGCCAACACACACTGTTAGTTTGGCCGAAGCACGTGTCAAGGCATTGGATGCACGTAAACTTTTGGTGGATGGTCAGAATCCATTGACAGTCAAAAAAGAAAAGCGATTGGCCGATGCTCTACATCGTGCCAAGATGATGACATTCGATCAGTGTTCCAAAGCCTACATAGACGCGCACAAGTCAAGCTGGAAAAATGCCAAGCACATCGACCAGTGGACAAATACATTAGCGACCTATGCCAGCCCTGTTTTTGGGCAGCTTCCGGTGGCTGACATAGACACGGCGCTAATTGTCAAGTGCCTCTCGCCTATCTGGCAAAAAAAAACCGAAACTGCTAGCCGTCTGCGAGGTCGTATTGAATCGGTTCTGGGTTGGGCTACCACGAGTGGCTTCAGAACTGGTGAAAATCCAGCGCGATGGAGAGGTCACTTAGAAAATTTGCTTGCCAACATCGGCAAAGCATCCAGAACGAAAAATCATCCATCTCTGCCATGGCAGCGCGTGAATGAATTCATTTCAGCAATCAAAGCGCGAAATGGTATCGCTGCACTTGCCTTGGAATTTGCCATTCTCACAGCCTGCCGTTCTGGCGAAGTGCGTGGTGCTCAATGGTCAGAAATTGATTCAAAGAAAAAGATTTGGACGATTCCATCTTGCCGTATGAAGGCAGGACGGGAACACCAAGTACCACTCTCAGATGCTGCATTGGCCCTTTTGGCTCGCCTGCAAGAAACATCGCTGATTTCGGTTACGGCATCGCCTGATTCTTGCAGCAGTCAATTGATCTTTAAGGGCACCAAGGGACAAATGCTCTCGGATATGACGCTGACGGCGTTAATCCGCCGCATGAACGGCGACGCGGAAAAGCCGATTTGGACAGATGCCTCAGGACATGGTGTCACCGTTCACGGTTTTCGTTCAACATTTCGCATGTGGGCAGCGGAGGCAACTGCATACCCAAGAGAAGTTGCCGAACATGCGCTGGCGCACCAACTGCCAGATGTTGTCGAACGAGCCTATCAGCGAGGCACTCAATTTTCAAAGCGTCAGGCACTGATGTCTGAGTGGGGAACGTTTTGTACGACGGCTGTACAACCTGACAGGACATCGTGAAACACATATAAGTGAAGAACTTTACTCAACCAATTAGCCAGTCGTCAGTTATTCAGCCTGTTGGGTAGCCTGAGGGTTTTAGCAGTAGGATTCCTGACCATCCGCAAATACCACTTTCACAGTTTTGGCTCGCCAAAAAATTCACATTCCGAGGAAAATTCTGTATGGCCGGACCAATCCTTCGCCTCAAAGACATGATTGCCCATACGGGGCTCTCCAGAACTGTCATCTACGACAGGATGAACGAAAAATCGGCACGGTATGCCGCCAATTTCCCAAAGTCATTCAGTTTAGGCGGTGGTGCAATCGGCTGGTTCCAATCCGATGTTGACGCGTGGTTAGAAAGCTGTGCAGCGAATGTAAAAAGCGAAACAAAGAAGAAAAAGGTACTGGCAACGCCGACTCGTAAGAAACAAACAATCGACGGGCCGTCAGCGCCAATGGCATTAACCGTATTGCCGGAGCAAGCCGACAAATTGCCGCAGCAACAACTGTCACCTCCAAAACCTGCTGATCCTCTGGCGTCTGCCAAACGCTCAAATCGAAAAGGCAATTTGGCTGAGGCCATAGTTTCTGGCGGCAGGCTTAATGACCGACTTCTTTATTTTTTGCAGATGAGCACTTGGACAGCACCAATGGCCGCATTGTTGATTGCCGGCATTGACCCACCATTCGATTGTCACGAAATTCCAGATGGTGGGATTGGATTAGATGAAAAACCACTGCATGGCAGCAATATGCGGTTCCACGAGGCGCGGCATATTCTTGAAGAGTGGCAAGAGTGGCAGGACGAGCAAGAGGTGAAGCAGCCTGACATCGAGCCAATTCGTTTCTTCAACTGGTGCATGGAGGAAGAAATAAAGACAGAATGGTTGCATCTTTTCTTGGAGTTGATTGGATTCACTGACGAAAACGCGGTTGATTTAACTGCTGCTCGATTCGCATTGTTAACAGGTTGCCAAACGACATACTCTGGAAAAGGTGCAGGGAGTGCCAAGTCAAGTGATTCAATCACCGGGGAGAAGTCTAAAGAAAAAGATGCCACCGTTCAGATTCAAGACCCCGAGAAGGGCTTAGAGCCCACCGCGATAGCAGTCAGTATTCAGCCGAGCGCGTCTTCTGTCAGTGGCACGCAAAAACGCTGGACTATCGATGAACTAGAGAAGCTATATTTTTTCCACAAGGCCAACAAAACAAAGAAAACCGCTGAACAATTTCATATCTCTGGAGCTCGTGTTCGCAAATTGTTGGCACAAAGGCGCAAAGACACAGAGAAAGATGCTCAGCCCAGTGTATGGGATGGACTGGGGGCTAAAAAAAAATAGGGGCAAGGGGTTGCGCCTTTTTCTTTGAAACCCGCATGAAATATGGCTTTCCAGTTGTAGCGGGTATTGCGGTTTGACAACCATGCCCCTTGCGCCCGCACAATTTTCATCCTCTGTAACCCCGGCATATGCCGGACAACGGTGAATCGGCAACGACTGCGGTCGATTCACCAGAAAGGATGAAACACATGCAGTATTTAGAAACTCAGATCAAATCAAGTTGCGAGCCTGTCACCAACCTCGGAGGGCGCGCTAAATGAACCAAAACTTCAATACTTGGCAAGCCAAAGATCTGCCAACCCATGGCACGCCGCTCGCTAACGGCGTTTACTTGGTGTCTGCTGCGCTGATTCCGCCGCTGCAAATCGACTGTCTATGGGATGGTTGGCTGGCTAAAGGCAAATTTCACATCCTCGCTGGCCCTGCAGGCACTGGAAAAACGACCGTGGTACTGAATCTCGCAGCGTGTATTTCCAGCGCTTATTTGGGACGCAACCGATTGCCTGACGGAACATCCCCACCCTCGGGCAAGGTGATCATTTGGACGGGAGAGGATGGCATTGAGGACACGATAATTCCCCGCTTGATTGCGGCAGGGGCCGATCTGGATCGTGTTCTCATCATTCGCGGCATACAGGAAAATGGTCGCAGGCGGACATTTGACTTTGCTACTGATGTTCCTAAGTTGCGCAATGCCATCGAAGAACTTGGCGATGTGGTTTTGATCATCATTGACTCTATCGTGCAAGCAGTGGCGGGTGATTCAAACAAAAACTCTGCTGTGAGGAAGTCTCTGGCGCCACTGGTCGAATTGGGGGAGCATAACAACTGCGCAATCCTCGGTGTTACCCACGTCAACAAAGGATCCAAAGGCAAAGAGCCGATTGACCGAGTCAACGGGAGTTTGGCCTATACCGCTGTGGCCAGAGTCGTGTGGCTTACCGTCAAAGTCATTTCAGACTGTCCGGATGACAACACCCCCAAATGTGTACTGGTAAGGGCAAAAACAAACATTGGAAAGAACCACGGCGGGTTTGCATACCAGATTCATCCAGCCGTTATTCAAGGTGGCCAAGGACCTATTAAAACGTCTATGCTCACTTGGGATCAAACGCCACTTCAAGGCTCAGCCGAAAGCATTTTGAGACAGGCTGAAGCTGGCGGAAACAGCGAAAGCATCAGTGCGGTAGATGAAGCTCGTGAATTTTTGACCGGCATCTTGGCTCATGGCGGATTGGCGTTCCCTGAAATTGAATCACGCTCCAGAGCGGCCGGCATTTCCATGGGAGCAATCAAAAGGGCCAAGTCTGTGTTGAGGATCACGTCTCACAAACAAATGGGGGTGGGACAGGCTAGTCCATCCGTCTGGTGTCTGGCGCCTGTGCAAGAAAGATCGACGGCGGTTTTCACACCCGCTTATCAACATGGTGCACTTCATGCACCCTATGTGCCTGGCAGCACGGCCCTGCAAAGTGCTGCAAATTCATCAGCTAATGTTGCCGGGTCATTTACGTTGGCAGATCATGCGCGGTCATACTCACATTTGGAGAATGAGCGACCGCAGCTTGAGCCCGCGCCAATCAGAACAATGCAGACAATGCCAGAAACCCAGAGGTTTGACTTAAAAAATGCTGCGTCAGTTGAGTCAGTTGATTCACCTGTTTTAGTTACCTCCATTTTTGACAATGTCACGTTTGAGTACCAGATGCGGTCTTGCGTTCATGAAGTGTGCAAACGCTACAGAAATGGCGCGCACGACGACGATGCAAACGACCCCGAGGCGTTTCAGGAGCGCGTCATTGAGGAATCAATACAAGCGGTTCTTGAATGCGGCCTAGACTATGGTGAAGTTGAGAAATACCGAAAGGCACTTGGCGGTATCGATTGGGTTGCACAGTTGCAGCAGACCAGGCCCCACTGACAACCAATTGAGCTGAGGTGATGTTCCTCAGTCCATTTGGTTGCAAACCCAGGAACACGGTGGGCATAGGGGTGACACCTCATGCGCCACATATCTGTCCGGAATCGGGCTCAGTTCTGCAAATTCATGTACAAGTTATGAAGATAATGTACGCGATGTGAAGTTGCACTTCCATAAACAGGAAAAGTTGCCCAAAGTGAACCCAAGACAACCCAAACCGTTGCGCAGTCCACACCCAGCGCATTCAAGGCTGGTGTCAACGGTTTGGAACAGTCGCTGCCAAAGTGGTGATGTCGCAAAGTGTTCAGCTTGGACATCTACATATGAACCTAGCAATGGGCTTGGCAACAGTTAACTAAATATCATGAAAAACAATCGAGAATACAACCATGAATTTACCTCAAGTGAGTTTTACGATGAATTAACGAATAGCTTGAATTCTTACTATGCAAAGGTGAACGGCAAAGTTGCAACCTTTCGTTGTGATTCTGAAATTTATTCATTGAGTCTCATAGAACAGTTTGTTAAAAAAATTATAAACTCAAAAAAAATAGGATTCATAAAAAATGTTGAAATATTAAAAGACAGAATACTAAAAGTAACGTACTCGCAAACCGAACTGGGGATTTACTTTAAAAGTATAAATGCGTTTATATCTGTCATTCGCAGGTACGAAGAGTTCTATATTTTAAGCGAATATGTTAACCTATTTCAGGATTCAAGTAACAAACTGATATTACCAACAGTAATCTTCCGCAATCCTAACGACTTCATCTATAAAATTGAAAAATATGAGGCAGATTTATACAACGAATTAATTGAATCAATACGAGCAAATTCAAAAGCTAAAGAGTTCAAGAAAATAGTTTCCAACAGAAAAACAAATTCTGTAAGGCAACAGAAGAGTGCACTAAAATATATCGATACACTGTTCACCCAGCACTTAAGGCTACTTGTATTGAGAATTGATCTAGGGTACCTTGTCAATATTAACACCTCTTCTGACACACCAGGGCAAAACGTCACACTTGAACAGGCAAATAAAGACTTCAAAAGATTCAAAAACAACTGGCGTCATAATCGACTATTTGAAAACCTAGTTGGGAATATATGGAAATTGGAATTCAGCGAGTGTAAAGGCTATCATTACCATTTGATACTCTTCTTTCGTGAACTAGATGTATGCAACGATGCTTGCATCAGCGATCTAATTGGGAAATATTGGAAACAAAATATAACAGATAACCATGGGACATTTCATAATTGCAATGCACAGAAGAAGAAATACTTTCACTTGGGCGACGGTCTGATTGATGCAACTGCAGATGTTGAGCTGCGAGCTAACTTAAACAATGTAGCGATTTATCTAACAATGAATGAACAGTTTCTAAAGGCGAAATTAGGCAAAAATGACAAGTCATATGGCAGCGGAGTTGTACCTAAAAAAGAGCCAATGACAATGACCCTACCGAAACCGATCAATCAACGTACAGCAGAAGACCAATATTCAAACGCAACCAAGGCAGAGTGATCAACGGTCTATGCTTCCGAGCAAGCAGATCTGTAAGCAAAGCGTTTCTATGCACATGTGGACTCGTGGGTGCTCTAACTATGTACATCAACACACACATGGTATGAGAGTGAAATAACGAGTCAAATACTAAAGGTGAATAGATATTGGTTCAATTTTCTTAAGATAAATGCGTATACCAACGGGTTGATTTCAATCAAATACTTTATACAAATTAATAAATAATATTGGTTTTATATATAATTAAATATACTAACTAATTATACTTAAACAATTAATATCTTGATTAAATTTAATTGTAATGCATCGATAAAGATAACCATTACACAATGATGATTAAATAATAAATTGATTAAAGTTTATTAATCACGGATAAAATGTTAAAAAAATAATTTTATTAATTTGACAAGACTTTTGTCAATAAAAGTCTCATGCTACTAATTTATAAAAACAAGGGATAATATCATGTCCTTAACGAACGTGGAATCTAATGCTGAATATAATGTAAACATATTTCCTAAAGAAGTCTACTCTGAACTCTACGAACACTCTTGTCGTTACCATGCTTCTGTAGATGATAAGATAACTTCATTCAAAGGACCTACCAACATTGCTTTACTAGGAGAGATAGAAAAGTTTGTAGACGAAGTCAAGAATAGTCTGGAGGTTGGGTTTATTGAAATTAAATCCGTCACTGATTCATTTTCATTCATGCGTTGCAAGCGCTCTACTTTTGCATCAAAATTCAAACTGGTCAATGGCTTTTATGACTGCATCATTGAGCACAGTAATTATTACATTTACAGTGAAAATGTTCAGTTATACAAGCTAGCCTGCGAGGAGGTAGGTCTTTCGTCTATACATTTAACTAGCCCTGAGTTCTATCATTCGGATCTTAACCTGTATGAGTTTGAAGTATTCAATCAGTTAATCCACTCAATACGTACTAAGTCCCATTCGACTAACTATACTGATAAAGTTGTCAACCGTAAGCGTGAGTTAAATAAAAAATTCAAGAGCTACAGCCAATATGTGAATTCTTTATTTAAGGATCGGTCTAGATTACTGGTGGTGCGTATTGACTTGTCATACTTAGTTGAACATGATGAACAAAACGACCGTACACGGCACTTGGTGACCTTAGAGGAGGTCAAGGATGACTTGTATCGTTTACTATCAAACAAACGCCACAACGCCATGTTTGATCACTTGGAGGGCTATATCTGGAAGCTGGAGTATGGCGACTTGAAAGGGTATCACTACCACTTGCTCTTTTTTTTCAAAGGCTCTGAATTAAAAAGTGACTTTCACAAGGGAGAACAGATTGGTAAGTATTGGCGTGATGTCATCACAAAGGGTCGAGGTTATTACTTCAACTGCAACCGTAAGAAGACTAATTACACCCATTTAGGCATTGGAATGATTAATGCCGATTCTGCCAAAGATACACATTTGCGCTTTAATCTGACTCACTACGTGCTACGTTATTTGATTAAGTCTGATCAATATCTCAAGCTAAAGCTAAAGAAAAATGATAGGTCAATTGGAAAGGGAATGGTTTTAAAGAAAAAGAGTAATGCGGGTAGACCCAGGGCCGCTGCTAATCCTTCACAGACAACAGTCGGCAGTTGTGCCAACACCTTCGGCTTACTGTAGGTGCAAAGTTGACCCTCATGCATGGCCCCGAAAAATGGTGGGCAACCCAAGTCAAAGCAGCTGGTGGCGACCGTGACTGGAGCAGCTCAAGCGCATTTACCAACAGACCAATGAGACAAGCGTGAGGAAAACGTTGACCGCGTTGACCGAGATCACGGCTGCCCAAAAGTCGCTGTTTGCCACCCTGGAGTTGACATCGCCAACCCCATCAGACCTCGCCCGCCCCGTTTTGTAGTCTGCGTTTTAAAGTCCGTTTTTAATGAAATCATATGTTTACGTTCAGAAAGTGTCGAACTTGTGAAAATATTCGGTGTCCCCATCTTGCTATTTGCAAAGAAATGTGGCGAAGTTTTCGCGCAGTGGATATAGCCAGATGTCTTTGGCTGGGATGAGGGGTTTATGGCTGGTGGATTTCTTGCCCCTGCCTGCAGTGCGCCCGACTTTGATCCAATTTGCGGCCTTGTAGCAAGTGCCTTTATGTCGTTCATATTCTACAAAGGTCTCCAGCAAAACTGGACGCAAGCCGTAGCGGCTTAGCCAGTCATTTGGGATTCTCCGAGCGGCAAGGGAAAGAATCTTCGACGCCAAGCCTTTGCATTCGATCCAGGGCAGAACCAGAAAGCGGGCGTTGTTGATAACCCACTGCAGCTTCTTTTGTCGCTGCGC
>NZ_JAUYGL010000074.1 GCF_030689745.1 Devosia sp. | reverse complement strand
CAGGCCGTCCCTGCGCCTTGATGGCACCCGCCATGGCGTCAACATCGCCGCCAAAGCTGGTCAGCGCATCGGCATCGAGCACGGCGGCCGCGCCCGATTCCAGCACCGCCAGGACATTGTCGCGCGTCTTTGGCCCAACGCCCGCGGCCGGCCCGATCACCACGGCATTCATCCGCTTGTCGGCCAGCAACGCGGCCAGCGCGGCGCGATCCTCGGCGGGCTTGAGCATCACCGCTGTAACGTGGCTGGCATGCACCATCAGCGCCGCCTCACTGCCTGTCAGCGTCACCACCCCGGCACCCACCCGGAATGCCGCCATGGCCGCTAGCCGCGCCGCGCCGGTCTGCAACGGCCCGCCCGACACCACCACGCAATGGCCACGGTCAAACTTGTTGCCAGCGCTATCGGCCACCGGTACCGACCATAGTGCTGGCGTATTCTGCCAGGTAGTCGCATCGATCAGGTCGAGCACACTTGCCGGAATACCGATATCGGCCAGCACGACCTCACCGCACAACTCCCGGCCTGGCTGCAGCAAGTGCCCCGGCTTGAGGCGGAAAAAGGTCACGGTAAGCTCGGCGATCATGGTGGGGCCGCGCTCGGCACCGGTGGCGCCATCAAGCCCCGAAGGCACGTCAATGCTCACCACCGGCCTTGTGCTGGCATTGACCGCCTCGATAATCTCGGCAAATGCGCCTTCGACATCGCGGTCAAGACCGGCACCCAGCAGGGCGTCGATGATCAGATCGGCATCCTCGATGTCCTGCAGGGTCGGCGCGGCCAGCCGGCCCGTCCACTGCCTGGCCATGGCCGCTGCATCACCCTTGAGCGCCTCGGGTGAACCCACCAGGCGCAATTGCACCGGCCAGCCCTTCTGGTTGAGCAGCCGCGCCACCACAAAGCCATCGCCGCCATTATTGCCGGGCCCGCACAGCACCAGTACCGAGCGCTGATAGAAGTGCTCATGCACGGCCTCCGCGACCGCCTGGCCCGCGGCCTCCATCAACTTGAGTGACCGGCTGCCGGCCTGCACCGCCAGCCGGTCGGCCTCACCCATCTGTTGCGGGGTGAGAAGAATATCAGCGGGAGCAACTGTCATGGAAATCTCTCAACAGACCTCATCCTGAGCCTGTCAAAGAACGAGGTGGTGGCATTGTGCCCGGTCACCACGCGGTTCGACAAGCTCACCATGCGGTAAACTCAACTAGACCCAGAAAGCAAAAAGCCGCCCATTTCTGGGCGGCCGTGCAGTGATCCCTCTAAGCAATCTAGTGGTGATGCTCTTCGGGAACATCGTCTTCGTCGGCCTGGATCAGCTTGGCCAATTCTTCACGGGTCATCTTCTTGTCGGTGATCTTGCCCTGCTCGATGACAAAATCGACGACCTTGTTCTCGAACACCGGTGCACGCAGACCAGCCAGTGCCTGCGGGTTCTGACGGTAGTAGTCATAAACCTGCTGTTCCTGACCCTGGAAACGACGCACCTCGGCGATGAGCGCCTGCTGGTGCTCTTCCTCAGTCACATTGACGTCGTTCTTGTTGCCGATTTCGGCAACCACCAGGCCGAGACGCACGCGGCGTTCGGCAATGGTGCGATACTGGGCGCGTGCCGCTTCCTCGGTGGTGCCTTCGTCTTCAAAGGACTTGCCGTGGCTCTGCACTTCATGCTCGACGCGCTGCCAGATAGTGGCAAATTCGGCCTCGACCAGTTGGGCCGGTACGTCGAACTTGTGGCCATCATCGAGAGCGTCAAGCACCTGACGCTTCATGTGCTGACGGCTCATCGACGCCAGCGCCGATTCCATCTGGGTCTTGACGGCCTCGCGCAGCGCCGCCACGTCATCCATGCCCAGGCTCTTGGCAAACTCGTCATTCAGTTCGCCGGCGTTCGGACCATCGACATGCAGCACGGTAACGGTGAAAACCGCCTTCTTTCCGGCCAGCTCGTCGCTCTGGTAATCCTTGGGGAAGGTCACCTCGATGTCGCGCGTCTCGCCCTTCTTGAAGCCGATCAACTGCTCTTCAAAGCCGGGGATGAACTCTTTCGAGCCCACGGTCAGATGCGCATGGTCGGACTTGCCGCCATCAAATTCCTTGCCATCGATCTTGCCGACAAACGACAGGCCGAGGCGATCGCCATCTTCCACAACGGCGTCGTCGCCCTTGTCGGTATAGCCACGGTTCTGGGCAAACACACGGTTCACTTCGGCCGTCACCTCGTCATCGCTGATGTCGATGATCGGCTTGGTCAGCGCCACGCCCTTGAGGTCCATCAACGTGACGGGTGGCAGCACTTCATATTCAACTTCAAAGGCCAGATCGGCCTTGCCATCCAGCACGTCGTTGATCACGGCCTGGTCGTCGGGCAGATCCACCTTGGGCTGCGCCGCAGCGCGCTCTTCGCGCTTGTCCAGCGTCTCGGACACGGTGTTGTTGATCGCGTCGGTCATCACCTCGGACATCGCCGAACGGCCATACATCTTCTTGATGTGCGCCATCGGCACCTTGCCGGGACGGAAGCCCTTGATATTGGCCTGGCCCTTGAGCTCTTCGAGCTTGACGTCCAGACGTGTGTTCAAGTCGGCAGCCGGAATGGTAACGCTCAACTTGCGCTTCAGGCCTTCATTGAGGGTCTCGGTAACCTGCATTCGGATCAATCCCGTAATCATTATCTCTAGAGGGCCAGATCCCATTTGGTGCGGGTGAGAGGACTCGAACCTCCACGCCTTGCGGCGCTGGAACCTAAATCCAGTGCGTCTACCAGTTCCGCCACACCCGCTGAAGGACCCGTTGGCCGGGTTGGCTTGCATCTATAGGAAGACACAAAGCCAGTCAAAGCCTTGCTGCTCGATTTGCGCGGATTGCGGTCCCGCGCGCCCAAAGCACGGCAAAGCCACCCGGCACCGCTCACCAATATGCACAATGTAGCGGCGGCCGGCGGCAACGAGCCGGCCGAAATGGCGCAGCTTTGCTCGCGAAACACCCACACTGCCTAGATTTTAATCATTCACTATGGCCGCAGCCGCGGGCCCCAAGGGATCAGGTCGTCATAACACATTGTTTATGCTATTGTTTGAACTCACAAACCGAGCTGGCACAAGCCGTGCATACTGCTCTGGCGTACCCGCCCAAATGACCCGTGGAGGCTCAAATGAAGAAGATCGAGGCTATCGTAAAGCCGTTCAAGCTCGACGAAGTCAAAGAGGCGCTGCAGGAAGTTGGCCTCCAGGGCATCACGGTGACCGAAGCCAAGGGCTTTGGCCGTCAGAAGGGTCACACCGAGCTCTATCGTGGCGCTGAATATGTCGTGGATTTCCTCCCCAAGGTGAAAGTCGAGGTCGTGTGCCCCGATGAACTCGCCGAAAAGGCCATTGAAGCGATCCGCAGCGCCGCCCAGACCGGGCGCATCGGCGACGGCAAGATCTTCGTTTATTCGATCGAGCAAGCCATCCGTATCCGCACCGGAGAATTCGGCGACGACGCGCTCTAGGGCCTTGCCCTGACCGCGACGCGCCGCCATATCAACCCAAGCATTCCGATCCAGACAGGGGAAGACCTAATGACCACCGCAGCTGACCTCCTCAAGCGCATCAAGGACGAGAACATCAAGTATCTCGACCTGCGCTTCACCGACCCGCGCGGCAAGTTGCAGCACGTCACGCTCGACGTTTCCATCGTCGATGAAGACCTGTTTGAAGAAGGCACCATGTTCGATGGTTCCTCTATCGGTGGCTGGAAGGCCATCAACGAGTCCGACATGGTGCTGATGCCCGATCCCAATTCGCACTACATCGACCCGTTCTTCAGCGCGTCCACCATGGTGGTGAACTGCGACATTCTCGAGCCGCTGACCTACCAGCCCTATAGCCGCGACCCGCGCACCACGGCCAAGAAGGCCGAGGCCTATCTGAAGTCGACTGGCATCGGCGACACCGTCGTGTTCGGCGCCGAGCCGGAATTCTTCATGTTCGACGACGTGAAGTACTCCAATACCCCGTTCAAGGTGGGCTTTGAAGTCGACCATCCCGAACTGCCGTCCAACAATGACACCGCCTATGAAGCCGGCAATAGCGGCCACCATATCGGTCTCAAGAAGGGTTATTTCCCGGTACCGCCGCTCGATAGCGCACAGGACATCCGCGGCGAAATGCTGGCCGCAATGGCCGACATGGGCGTTGTGGTTGAAAAGCACCACCACGAAGTGGCCTCGGCCCAGCACGAACTCGGCATCAAGTTTGCGCCGATGATCAAGGCTGCCGATGACGTGCAGATCTACAAATATGTCATCCACCAGGTTGCCAATGCCTATGGCAAGACCGTGACCTTCATGCCCAAGCCCATCTTCGGCGATAACGGTTCAGGCATGCACTGCCACCAGTCGATCTGGAAGGACGGCAAGCCGCTGTTCGCTGGCGACCAGTATGCTGGTCTGAGCATGGATGCGCTGTACTATATCGGCGGCATCATCAAGCACGCCAAGGCCATCAACGCCTTCTCCAACCCGACCACCAACAGCTACAAGCGTCTGGTGCCAGGCTTTGAAGCCCCCGTGCTGCTGGCCTATTCGGCCCGCAACCGCTCGGCCTCATGCCGCATCCCGTTCGGCCAGTCGCCCAAGTCCAAGCGCATCGAGATCCGTTTCCCCGATCCGCTGGCCAACCCGTATCTGGCCTTCTCGGCCATGCTGATGGCTGGCATTGACGGCATCAAGAACAAGATCCACCCCGGCGACCCGATGGACAAGGATCTGTACGAACTGCCGCGCCAGGAACTGATGCAGATCCCTCATGTCTGCGGTTCGCTGCGTGAAGCGCTGGGCGCCCTGGAAGCCGATCACGAGTTCCTGCTGGCCGGTGGCGTCTTCGACAAGGACCAGATCGACAGCTATATCGAGCTGAAAATGACCGAAGTCGTCAAGTTCGAGCAGACCCCGCATCCAGTCGAATACGAAATGTACTATTCGGCCTAAGCCGAACAGGTCTGAACGAGGAAAGGGCGCCGCCAGGCGCCCTTTTTGTTTGTCATAATGGAGGCGGGCCGTCGGCATGGTGCCGACAGTCCCGGGCGGCTACCAGGGATGGGTTTCGTTGACCGACGCCGTGAAGGTGCCGGTCGGGCCGTCTCTGCCCAGGAGGGCGACGCGGACGGCTTCGGCGGCGCCCTGCTGGACGGTTTCGGTGCCTTCGTAATTGTTGAGCGCAGTGCTGGTGAAGCCGGGGGTCACCGCGTTGACGGCAATACCCTCCGCTTCAAGATCGATGGCAAAGGCCAGCGTAATGGCGTTGAGCGCGGTCTTGGAGGCGCCGTAGCCGGGGTTGAAGGTCGCTCGGTAGGGATGCGGCGTTGCGTTGACGGTGAGCGAACCGAGGCCACTCGAAATGTTAACAATCCGGGCGCCAGTCGACGTGCGCAGCAGGGGTACGAAGGCCTGGGTGACGGCCAGGACACCAAACACATTGGTCTCCCAAATGGCGCGCACTTCATCAACCGAGATCAGCGTGGCCCGCGAGCGCCGGATGTAGTCCTGCATGGTCTCGCTTTCCTGGCCATTGGCCCGGGAGATGGCGGCATTGTTGATGAGAATGTCGAGGCGACCAAACTGCTGCTCGACTTGCGCCACCGCGGCCCGGATGGAGGCCGGGTCGGTGACGTCGAGCTGGAGGGGATGAACATCCCCGGCAATTGTCTGGGCGGCTGCCGTGCCCCGGTCAAGGTTGCGCGAGGCGAGCAGTACTGTCAGGCCCTTGGCAGCGAGATCGGTAGCGATTTGCAGCCCGATACCCTGATTGGCGCCGGTGACGAGTGCGATGCGTGAGTTTTCAGTCATGGCATGATCCTGTTTTTGATTGGCCAAACAGGAGGTGGTCATCAGCAGCTGGACGTTCTATATGTAATAGTCCAAGTTTATTTCGAATGAGTCCAGAATGCCTGATCCCCTGGCGCAGATCGTTGGCTTGCTGCAGCCCGGCGCGCCGTTCTCCAAATGTGTAACCGGATCAGGGGCGTGGCGGGTGAGACGGACACAATCGCCAAACCCCTATTACGTCGCGGTGCTCAAGGGGAGCCTGCGTTACCGGGATCATCAAAGCGGCGAGGTCATCGTAAATGCAGGGGATTTCATTCTGATCCCCTCGGCGCAGGACTTCATGATGTGGAGTGATGTCCCAAGCAGTGACAATGACATGGTGATCGATCCTGTGATCCTGCCGGGGGGTGGCTATCGGGTCGGCAGTGTTGATGGGCCGGTCGATATGCGGGCCTTGGTGGGATACTGCATATTCCAGTCCGACGATGCGACCCTGCTCTCATCTCTACTGCCTGAGCTGGTGGTGGTGCGGGGCGAGTATCGCCTGGCTATGCTGATGCAATTGCTGGGTGACGAGGCCGGGGGTAGCAAGCCGGGGCGCGAAGTGGTGTTGCAGCATTTGCTGGAAGTTCTGCTGATCGAAGCGCTTCGGTCGACGGTCGAGCTGGGCGATGCGCCGGGATTGTTGCGGGGCCTGTCGGACGATCGGCTAGCCGTTGCCATAAGGGGCATGCATGAAAGGCCCGAGCGCGGCTGGACGGTGGTCGAACTGGCACGCCAGGCGGCTTTGTCCCGCTCAGGATTCCATGAGCGGTTCCAGAGCGCGGTGGGCATGGCGCCGATGGAGTACTTAAAGGTCTGGCGGTTGGCTTTGGCCAAGGACCTGCTGCGCAAGCGGGAAGCGAGCGTGGGCGAAATTGCCCGGCAGGTGGGCTATCGATCGTCAAGCGCCTTCAGCGTGGCTTTCACGCGCGAAGTCGGCGTATCGCCGGCCCGCTATGCGCGCGACATGCATGCCTTGCCCGGCATGGCCGCAGGGGAGTTTGAGGGCGCCATCGCCTGAGGGCCCATTCGCCAGCGCCAGGTTGGTCACCCCACCACGCTAGCCGTTCAGGCGCGATCGCCGTCTGCGGCAGTGATCGGCGCCAGTTGGGGCGGCACGATCAGCGTCTCGATCTCCTCAATATCCTGCGAGGCGAGAAATTTGACGGCAAACCCGACCTCAAGAATGCGCGCCACCCGGCCCACCAGCCGCCCGACAGCCAGCGGCGTCCCCAGCGGCGGAGCGGATCGGGTCGACAAGGCTATGCCTGAGGACGACACATCGATCACAAAACCGGGCATCTGTGTGCCATCGCCCAGCGTGACGACCGTGCGCGGCTCGCGCAACTGGATGCGCTTATGCTCGCGCCGGTCCTCCAACTGTTCGTAGAAGTGTTTTTTGTGCCAGACGATCTTGCGACCCAGCTTCTCGCGCCCTGTCGCGTTCAGCCGCAAATCCATGACGAAACCACTGGGCAATTGGCGGGTGATACACCCCCGCAGCAGGCCAAAGCCGTCAAAGTGCGCAATGATATCTTCACCCGGTCGGCCCACCACCGGCCCGACCACGACAGCAAGCCGGGTCGATACCGAACAGAGGCGGCAAGCATAGACCGGCGCCTTGTGCGCACCGCGGTGCGGGCGACTGGCCATGGCGTAGCGTCCGCCGATGGCACCAATGAAGCGCACGTCGTGCCAATCAAAATTGGAGCGCGGCGATACGTCCGCGCAATCTACATCTAGCGACATGGATAGGTCCCTCCCCCACGCCCCAGTAAGAGCCAAGACATGAGAAATATTCAAATGAAAGCGGGCCTACGCCTGCAAGCAATCAGAATACCAACAAAGACTAGGGAGATTTCGTTAAAACTTGCTGACGCGACTAGATAAGGTTTTCTGCTTAGGTCACGAGGCCGGGACTATGCATCGCCATTCGGGCTTCCAGGCCCTCCAGCGGTTGAACAGCAATGAACTCTACCGCAAAGCCAACATCGAGCCGCCGTACAACGCGGCCCAGCAAGCCACCGATCGCCAGCGGCGTTCCCTTGGCCGGCAGAATGCTCGACGAGACTGCAGCACCTGATTGCGATATGTCGATGACAAAGCATGGCGTCATGCTGCCATCCGCCATCGTCATTACTGTCCGCGGGTGTCGGGGCAACACACGCTTGAACTCACGTTTGTCGATCAACTGACTGCGCCCGCTGTTCTTTTTCCAACGAATTTTCGCGGCCAGTTTGGCACGTTCAGCGTCGTCCAGTTCGAGGTCAAGCACGAAGCCGGTCCTTGTCGGTCGGACCACCGGCCCGCGCAACACCCCGAAATCCTGAAAATGCATCGATACTGGCTCTGCTTGTTGTGCAATCACCGGCGCAACAATGACCGCCTGGACCGGAGAGATCGAACAGAGACGGCAGGCATAGACCGGCACTGCATCTTGCGCAGTCTCTCGCCGCTCCGCCAGTGTGTAGCAGCCCGTCAATGCCCCAATATAGCGCACATCGTCATGGCGTCGTACATCTGACAGCACAGACATCGAAAACCTCCCCCGAGCAAACAACACAAGACTGCAGTCAAAATGATAAAGACTTACCTACCAGATCTAGCTAATTGCCTGACACGTCAGATAATTCTATAGGGTTGTTTCCTGCGCCATGCTCGAGAAGAATAGTTCGGGGGTTTCGACTTCGACCAACTTGCACTTGTCGATCAGCAAGAAGCGCTCACCCAGTCCACGCACAAAACTGCGGTCATGCGACACCAGCACGCAGCTGGCGCCATGGGAGAGGATTTCGGCTTCCAACTGCTCCTGACCGGCGATGTCGACATGGTTGGTCGGCTCATCCAGCAGATAGAAATTGGGTGCCTGCAGGCGCAGCGCCAGTAGACCTAGCCTGGCCCGTTGGCCCAATGACAGGGTACCGATGGGCCGATCCTGCCTCTCGGGCGCGAACCCCGCCGCAGCCAGCAGGCTCATGCTGCGTTGATCCCCGACATCAAACCGGCTGGTGATGTAATCAAGCAGCGAGATCCTGTCGGGCAGAAACGACATCGCCTGATCGATATAGCCCGGCACAATCTGCGGACTGACGCGGATACCCGGCGTTTCCTGCCCGTTGATGGTCCGGTGCAGCAGTCCCATGAATTGCGACTTGCCCGCGCCATTGCGGCCCAGGACCACCAATCGGTCGCCCTGAAACACATGCAGTTTGTCGATGACAAACAGCTTTTCACCCACCGGATTGCTGACCGTCACATTGTCGAAGGCCAGCATCACCCTGGCTTGTGCGCCGCTATTGCCCAGCCGGATCTCGCCGCTGCGGTCCTTGTGGATCGAGCGGACAGTGCTCTCAATCTTTTCGGCCCGTTCCCGCAAATATTTGGATTTGACA
>NZ_JAUYGL010000068.1 GCF_030689745.1 Devosia sp. | reverse complement strand
CATGCTGCCAGTGCGCCCGCATGAGTAAGCCGGTTGGATGCAACGGAACAATTTTATCAATCTAGGACAGAGATTTCCCTTTCGCCAAGCGAATAATTCCGGGGCGGAATTTTAGTGCCGCTAGGAACGCCGGTGCAGTGGGTATGAACAAGGCCGCCCTTCAATCCAGGTGCTGCGCCCTGTAGCCTCCGGGCAAGGAGAATCACTGCCGTGGCCCGTCCCGAAACTCTCTCACCGCTGTTTCGCTCGCTGCATTCCATCAAGGGTGTCGGCGACAAGCTGGCTGCGCTGCTGACGCGGTTCTTCGGCGCGCCCGACGGCCAGGAGGCCATTGCTCTCGATATTCTGATGCACATGCCATCGGGCGTGGTTGATCGCCGCCGCCAGGTCGGCATTGCCGACGCCTATCTCAACCAGATCGTCACCCTGCTGCTGCATATCGACCGGCACCAGCCGCCGCCGCATGGCAAGCCGCACGTGCCCCATCGGGTTTTCGCCCATGATGAAACCGGCGATGTGCAATTGGTGTTCTTCCGCGCCCAGGGCGGCTGGGTGGAAAAGGCGCTGCCGGTCGGCGAACAACGCTACGTTTCGGGCACGATAGGCTTTTTCAACGGCGAGAAGCAGATCACCCATCCCGACTATATCGTCGAGCCGGACAAATTTGCCACTTTGCCTCTGGTCGAGCCGGTCTATCCGCTCACTCAGGGCCTGAGCTCGAAGGCTTTGGCCAAGCTCGTCCGGCAGGTGCTCGACAGCCTGCCCGATATCCCCGAATGGATCGACCCTGCCACGATGGCGCAGCGGCAATGGCCCAGCTTCAGCGCGGCGATGCGCATGGTGCATCTGCCCGACGCGCCCGGCGAAGCCGAACTCTGGTCCCCTGCCCGGCAGCGCCTTGCCTATGATGAATATTTTGTCGGTCAGCTCACCCTGCAGCTGATCCGTTCCACCATGGTCGCCGCGCGCGGCATCAGTCGCACCTTCACCGGTGAGGTGACACGCAAGGTGAGCAGCCTGTTGCCCTTTTCGCTCACCGAGGGGCAACTTGCCGCCGTTGAGGACATTCGCGCCGATCTCGCCTCGCCCGACCGTATGTCGCGGCTGCTGCAGGGCGATGTGGGGGCGGGCAAGACGGTTGTCGCGCTGATGGCCATGGCCGCCATGGTCGAGAGCGGCGCCCAGTCGGCCATGATGGCGCCCACCGAATTGCTGGCCGCGCAGCACTTCAAGACCCTCAAGCCGCTCTGCGATGCAGCGGGCCTCGGTTGCGAACTACTCACCGGCAAGATGCCTGCTGCCGAACGCCGCGCCAAGCTGGCCGGCATCGCCAGCGGCGAGACCGATATCGTGGTGGGCACCCACGCCCTGTTCCAGTCCGGCGTAGAATTTCACAATCTGGGCCTGACGGTGGTCGACGAGCAGCATCGCTTTGGCGTGCATCAGCGTCTGGCGCTGTCGGACAAGGGTAAGCACACCGACCTGCTGGTGATGACGGCCACCCCGATTCCGCGCACGCTGGTGCTGACCCATTTTGGCGACATGGATGTCAGCATTCTGCGTGAAAAGCCGAAGGGCCGCCAACCCATTGATACGGCTGTGTTATCCATTGGCGACTATGATCGCGTCGTCGCCCGGCTGCAGGCACGGCTGCACGAGGGTGCGCAGGCCTTCTGGGTCTGTCCGCTGGTCGAGGAAAGCGAACATCTTGATGTGGTCGCCGCCGAGGACCGCTTTGCCGAACTGCAAAAAGTGTTCGGCGATCAGGTGGCGCTGGTGCATGGCCGGATGAGCGCCGCTGCCAAACAGGCGGTGATGACCCGCTTCGCGGCCAATGAACTCAAGCTCCTGGTCGCCACCACCGTCATCGAGGTCGGCGTCGACGTCCCCAATGCCTCGATCATGATCATCGAACACGCCGAGCGTTTTGGCCTGGCCCAGCTGCACCAGCTGCGCGGTCGCGTCGGGCGGGGCTCGACCCGCTCGTCATGCCTTTTGCTCTATAAGGGCAATCTGAGCGAAACCGCCAGGGCTCGGCTCGACACGATCAAATCCACCGAGGACGGTTTTGTCATTGCCGAGCGCGATCTGGAACTGCGCGGCCAGGGCGACGTGCTGGGCACAAGGCAGTCCGGCATGCCCGGCTATCGGCTCGCCGTGCCCGATGTGCACCGCCATCTGCTCGATTTCGCCCATGACGATGCCAAGGCCCTGTTGGCGCGCAATCCAGGCCTTGCTGGCCCGGAAGGCGAAGCGGCGCGCACGGCCTTGTATCTGTTCAGAAAAGACCTGGCGATTCCGCTGATCCGGGCAGGGTAAGGCATGCAGATCATGGTGCGCGCCGGCAACCCGGCAGCAGACTTCTGCAACACGGCCGGATTTTCGCCCGAAACAGCCGCCTGTTACGGCAAGCGGCTGATCCCCGACGACTGACGCCTACTCCACCGTCACCGACTTCGCCAGATTCCTTGGCTGGTCCACGTCCGTGCCCATGAACACCGCCGTGTGATAGGCGAGCAACTGCACCGGAATGGTGGCCAGGATCGGCGCCACAAAGCTCGACACATGCGGGATCAGAATCACGTCGGCCACGCCCTGGCCGACCGTTTCGGCGCCCTGGGCGTCGGTGATCAGGATGATCTTGCCGCCCCGTGCCGCCACTTCCTGCATGTTGGACAAGGTCTTGTCGACCAGCTCGTCGGACGGCGCCACCACGATCACCGGCATGGCTTCGTCCACCAAGGCAATGGGGCCGTGCTTGAGTTCACCTGCCGCATAACCTTCGGCGTGGATATAGCTGATTTCCTTGAGCTTGAGCGCGCCTTCCATGGCGATAGGGAACATCGGCCCCCGCCCCAGATAGAGCACATCCTTGGCCTTGCTCAACCGCTTGGCGATTTCCATGATCTGATCTTCAGTGCCCAGGGCAGCCGACACCGCCGTCGGCAGGCCGATCAGCGCCTGCACCATGTCGGTTTCCTGCTCGGCGCTCAGCACGCCACGGGCGCGGCCAGCGGCAATGGCCAGACTGGCCAGGGCGGTCAGTTGCGCCGTCAGCGCCTTGGTCGAGGCCACACCAATTTCGGGGCCGCACAGAATGGGAAATACCACGTCGGATTCGCGGGCAATGGTGGATTCCAGCGTATTGACCAGTGCCGCGACGTGCTGGCCCTGGCTGGCGCAGTAGCGCAGCGCCGCCAGCGTATCGGCGGTCTCACCCGACTGCGAAATGAACAGCGACAGGCCGTTCTTTTCCAATGGCGGCTCGCGATAGCGGAATTCGGAGGCCACATCGATATCGACCGGCAGCCGGGCATAGCGCTCAAACCAGTATTTCGCCACGGCGCCCGCCAGATAGGCCGTACCGCAGGCGCTGATGGTCAACCGGCTGAGATCGGCAAAGTTGAACGGCAGCGCCTCGCGAATGGCCACTCTCTCAGTGCCCATATCCACATAATGGCTCAGCGTGTGACCGATGGTTTCGGGCTGCTCGTAGATTTCCTTGGCCATGAAGTGGCGATGATTGCCCTTGTCGACCATGGCGGCCGAGGTGAGTGACACCAGTTGATCGCGCTCGACAATGGCGTCACTGCGGTCACGAATAGTGACGCCGCTATGGGTGATCACCGCCCAATCGCCATCCTCAAGATAGCTCAGGCGCGAGGTGAACGGCGCCATCGCCATGGCGTCCGAACCCAGATACATCTCGCCATTGCCATAGCCGATGGCCAAGGGCGCGCCATGGCGGGCCGCGATCAGCAGATCCTCGCGGCCATGGAACATGAAGGCCAGGGCAAAGGCGCCACGCAGCTTCTTGAGCGTCCGCGACACGGCCTGCTCGGGGTCGGCACCATTGGCCAGTTCGCGGCTGGCCCACAGGGCAACCGCTTCGGTGTCGGTCTGGGTATCGGGCAGATAGCCGTCCTTGGCCAGATCGAGCAGCATCTCGCGGTAATTCTCGATAATGCCATTATGCACCACGGCCACCCGGTCGGTGACATGGGGATGGGCATTGCCTTCGGTGGGCGCGCCATGGGTGGCCCAGCGGGTATGGCCAATGCCGATCTGGCCGCTCATCGGCTCGGCATCAAGCTTCTGCGCCAGATTGACCAGCTTGCCTTCGGCCCGGCGCCGGGCAATCTCGCCGCCTTGCAGCGTGGCGACACCAGCGCTGTCATAGCCGCGATATTCCAGCCGCTTGAGCGCATCCACCAGGCGAACGGCCACGGGCTCGTTGCCGACAATACCGACGATCCCGCACATGGCTACAGGCCCTTCTTGTTCTGTTTCTTGGCCTTGGCAGCCGCAAAAATCTCTTTGGCACGACCCGGTTTGTTGACCTGACGACTGCGGCCCAGCGCCAGAGCATCGGCTTCCACATCCTCGGTGATCACACTGCCACTGCCGACCAGCGCGCTTGTGCCAATGGTAAGGGGCGCCACCAGCGAACTATTGGAGCCGATAAAGGCATTGTCACCGACATTTGTGCGGTGCTTGTTATAGCCATCATAATTGACGGTGATCACCCCGGCGCCGATGTTCACCTCGCTGCCGATGCTCGCGTCGCCGATATAGCTGAGATGGCTGACCTTGGCGCCCTTGCCGATCTCGGCCTGCTTGATCTCGACAAAATTGCCGATCTTGGCGCCCTCGGCCAGATTGGCGCCGGGACGCAACCGCGCAAATGGCCCCACCGAACTGTTGGGGCCGACATGGGCCCCCTCGATATGGCTGAAGGCGTGGATCACCGCGCCGCTCTCGATCCTGACGCCCGGTCCAAACACCACGTTGGGTTCAATGGTCACATCCTGGGCGATTTCGGTGTCATAGGAAAACCAGACGCTGCCGGGGTCCTTGAGCGTCACGCCGGCCTTCATGAAATCGTCACGCCGCATCTCCTGAAACAGGGCTTCGGCATGAGCCAGCTGGCTGCGGTCATTGACACCAATAACGTCGTCTTCCGGAGCGATACCGAAACCGACCTTCTTGCCAGCCTTGTTGGCCAGCCCGACCAGATCGCCCAGATAGTACTCGTTCTGGACGTTGTTGTTGTCGACCTTGTCGATCAGCTCGCGGAACACATCGGCGCGGAACGCCAGAATGCAGGCATTGCACAGCCCGATGCCGCGCTCCTCTTCCGTCGCGTCCTTGTGCTCGCGGATGGCCAGCAGGGTCTCGCCATCGGTGATGAACCGACCATAGCCGGTGGGGTCCTTGGGCTCAAAGCCGAGAATGGCCACATCCAGACCGGCATCAAGTCGATCGAGGACAACCCTGAAATTCTCGCCACGCAGGCGCGGGTGATCACCATAGACCACGGCCACATAGCCCTGCGCCTTGGCAAACAGGTCACGCGCCATGGCGGCGGCATGGGCTGTTCCCTTGGCCTCGGTCTGCTCAAAATGCACGACATCGGGCTGCATAGCCGACACCGCCGCACGAATGGCCTCGTGCTTTGGGCCGGTCACCAGCGCAATCTGGCTGGAGCCGGCATCGCGCGCGGCTTGGGCAACGTGTCCGATAATCGGCAACCCGCCAACAGGATGCAAAACCTTGGGTAGCGCCGAGCGCATGCGGGTGCCTTCGCCAGCAGCCAGAATGATCGACAGCAATTCGGTCATGGTAGTCTCCACCGCGCACTGGCTATTCCTGCGCATCTGCACAGATTTATGGCAAACAAGAGTTGGCGAACCCCTAAGCAGGGCCCCATTGTTCTATCACTGCGCAATATCTGATTCGACTGCGCTCTCGGGGTTTTTGATATTGGCCAAGGCATCGGAACAGTTCCGGCAGTCGGACGTGACCACTTGGGCCGTCGTGGCGCTGGTGTTCGGCGCTATTGCGGTGCTGGGGGCCAATATTTCGGCCACGATCCCTTCTGGCATTCTGGGCGGGCTGCACAAGACCCGCATTGAAGGCGCCTCCCTGGATCAATTGCGGCTGCAGGTCGCCGATCTTCGCGCGCAGACGCTGCAGCTCAAACGCGACAATACTGTGTTGACCAGCCGCTTTGCGCTGATTGAGCAGCAAGGCAACGCCGTCCAGCATCGGGTGGGCGCGCTGGAGGTCAGCCTGCCCCACCTGCTTGAAGCGCTGCCCGACACCGCCCAGATTGACCGCTCCGCGGTAACCGCCTCGATTGGCGAGGCGCTGGTTTACGATGCTGATGGCGGCTCGGTAATGATCCGCCAGCAGCCCATGGCCGCCGCATCCCCCTCCAGCGATCAGACTCAGGCTCTGCCTGAACCACTGGAGGCGGCCAGCCTGTCCCAGCCAGACAGTTCCGCCTTCGGCATTGCGCTGGGCACAGCCGTACCCGCCGACCAGGCCCGCGGCGCCTGGAACGAGTTGTCGATGAAGCTGGGGCCCTTGCTGTTTGGCCTGTCGCCGGTTCTGGCCGACACCGACACTGACGCCAACAAGCGCATTGTCCTCGGTCCCATTGCCGAACTCTCCGAGGCTACCGCATTGTGTGTTCGACTGGAGCGGATTTCAATTTCATGTCTACCCATGCCCTATACCGGAACGCCGCTGGGCGACTGAGAACCTCGCAATTGCGGTTGACAGCGCAAGCCACGTCTCTATGTTCCGCCGCGACGCCCATGGCGTCATTCTTGGTGCGTGCCGGTAGCTCAGTGGTAGAGCATTCGACTTTTAATCGAATGGTCGAGGGTTCGACCCCCTCCCGGCATACCAAGCTTTCTTCCTTCATCTGATCGGGCCCCTGCAGTGTCACAGGATACCATCGATCTGCTCAAGGTCCTCGCCGCGACGCTGGTGACCTTTGCCGCCAGCACGCTGGTGATGCTCTATGTCATTTACCTGCTGGCCCAATATGGCGCCAACCTGCCGATGATCGGTTCGCTGCCGCTCAGTGCGCCGCCGGAAATGGTGCCCCTGCTGGCCCACAACCAGATCCTGCCCACCCTGGCGGCCGTGCATGTCACCGCCACCGGCCTGGCGCTGCTGCTGACGGCCCACACCATCGACATGGCCCTGCTGATCACCGCCAAGGCCGTCACCGTGGTGATAACGGCCCTGCTCGGCTTTGTCGGCGGCCACATGATCTATCTGCAACTGACCGAAGGCGCGGCGATCCATCTGACGCCGCTTACCCCAGTCTTTGTCGCCCTGCTCGGCTTTCTGCTGCTGTCGTCATTTCTCAGCCTGCCCAGCCTGCGCCAATTGGGCAATCTGCGCTATGTGGTGGCGGTCGGTATGGTGGTGATGGGCCCGATGCTGCTGGTGTGGCTTTAGCGCGCTCTTGCGGCTCTCTTCATGCTCCCCTTGCGGGACAAGGTGCCCGAAGAGCGGATGAGGGGTCTCGTGCCATCCATTGGCGCTGGATGGAAGGCGCAGAAATCCATCCCTTTCCTCAAGGGGCCAGGGCAATCCGGTTGTCACCTGAGTATCCAGCCTAGGCCGCCAGTGTCACCACAATGGCCCCGCGTGGCGTCGCCACGACCGTGTGTTCATATTGCACGCAAGGCGCCGAAGGCTTGCTGGTGAGGGTCCATTCATCGTCGGCTGACTTCTGATCGGCCATGCGTCCGCCCAGCGACAGGAACGGCTCGATGGTGAATACCAGCCCGTCGGTCATGCGCCGGCGCTCGGACCTGTCGGGCCAGGTGGCAATCTCGCCGGGCTCGTCGTGCAGACTGTCGCCAACGCCATGGCTGGCCAGATTGCCGATCAGCGTATAGCCGCCCTTCTTGGCAAACTGGCCGATGGCGGTGCCGATATCGGCCAGTGGCGCCCCGGCCTTGACCGCGCGAATGCCGGCCCACATGGCCTTTTTGCCGTCGCGGCACAGCGTCACCAGGCGCCGGTCGCCCTCACCCAGGATGAAGGATGAACCACAATCGGCAAAGACGCCGTCCTTGACGGCGGAAACGTCGATA
The DNA here is from genome assembly GCF_030689745.1 of Devosia sp. Classification (GTDB taxonomy): domain Bacteria; phylum Pseudomonadota; class Alphaproteobacteria; order Rhizobiales; family Devosiaceae; genus Devosia; species Devosia alba. Next base: position 14,941 of record NZ_JAUYGL010000068.1, on the reverse strand, counting down.
TTGACCAGGTCACCCGCGCCCAGCACCCGATCGCCCGGAATGCCGTGGGCGATTTCCTCATTGACCGAAATGCAGGTCGCGCCAGGGAAATCATAGGTCACTTCCGGAGCCGACAAGGCGCCGTGTTCAGTCAGCAGCTTGCGGCCGATCTCATCAAGCTCGAGGGTTGTCATGCCCACACGCATGGCCGACGCCATGGCGTCGCGGGTCAGGGCGCAGATCCGGCCGATGGCCTTGAGCTTTTCAAGCTGTTCTTCGGTGGTGATGGTCAAGTGATCAGCCCTTGTTGGCCAGATAATAGGCGAGCAGACCCCGGGTCGAGCTATCGTGCCCTTCCCCGCTCTGGCTGCCTTCCACCTTGGGCAGCAGCGCCTTGGCCAGCTGCTTGCCCAGCTCCACGCCCCACTGATCATAGGAATTGACGTTCCAGATCACGCCCTGGATGAACACCTTGTGCTCATAGAGCGCCACCAGCGACCCCAGCGTTTCCGGCGTCAGCTGCTCGTAAAACAGCGTGTTGGACGGGCGATTGCCCGGGAAAACCTTGTGCGGTGTCAGCTCTTTGATCTGGGCCTTGCTCAGGCCCTGCGCCTTGAGTTCGGCGACCACTTCCTCGGCCGTCTTGCCCAGCATCAGCGCCTCGGACTGCGCCAGGACATTGGCCACCAGCTTGTCATGGTGCGGCGGTAGGCTTTCATGTGGCTTGGCGGCGATCAGGAAGTCGCAGGGGATCACGTCGGTGCCCTGATGGATCAGCTGGTAAAAGGCATGCTGGCCATTGGTGCCGGGCTCGCCCCAGACGATCGGGCCGGTTGACCAGCCGACGGGCTTGCCGGCCAAGGTGACCGATTTGCCGTTGGATTCCATGTCCTGCTGCTGCAGATAGGCGGCAAAACGGCCCAGCCGCTGGTCATAGGGCAGCACGGCATGGGTCGAAAAGCCCCAGACATTGCGATACCACACGCCCAGCACGGCCATGATTGCCGGCAGGTTTTCCTCCAGCGGCGCGCTGAGGAAATGCCGGTCCATGGCGTCGGCGCCTTTGAGGAACTTGGCAAAATTGTCGTAGCCCACGGCAATGGCGATCGGCAGGCCAATGGCCGACCATACCGAATAGCGCCCGCCAACCCAGTCCCAGAAGCCAAAGATGCGGTCTTCACGGATGCCGAACTTGGCGCAGGCCGGGATATTGGTCGAGACCGCCGCGAAATGGTTCGGCACCGCCTCTTCGCCCAGCGTATCGGCGACCCAATCGCGCGCCGTGCCGGCATTGGTCATGGTTTCGTCGGTGCTGAAGGTCTTGGAAGCGATGATGAACAGTGTCGACTTGGGGTCAAGCCGATTGAGCACATCGTGGATATGGGCGCCATCGACATTGGACACATAATGGGCCCGCAGATCGGCGCGCGTATAGGGTTCGAGCGCCAGCGTCACCATGGCCGGACCGAGGTCGGAGCCGCCAATGCCGATATTGACGATATCGGTGAACTGGGCGCCGCCATGGCCGCGAATGGCGCCGCTGCGGATATCGTTGCTGTAGCTTTCCATCGCCGCCAGCACGGCGCGCACGTCAGGCATGACGTCCTTGCCGTCCACCGGCACCGGCTGATCGCCCTGATAGCGCAGCGCCATATGCATGACGGCGCGGTCTTCGGTGAGGTTGATGTGCACGCCTTCGCACATCTGGTCGCGCCGTTCCTCGACCCCGGCAGCGCGCGCCAGATCGAACAGCGCGGCCATGGCGTCTTCGTCGATGCGGTTCTTGGAATAATCGAGCAGGATGCCGGCGCCGCTGGTCGAATAGCGCTTGAAGCGGTTGGGGTCGACGGCGAACTGCACGCGCATCGGCTGCTCTTCGAGCCGCTTGCGGTGCTTGCCCAGGTTCGAAAAACTTGCCTTGCGTCCAGGTTTAGCCATGTCGAAGAAGCCCTTCAGGAAATCAGAGAACCGGCAGATCGCCAGCGGCCCAGGCCGCGCGCGTTTCTGCCGCATAATCGGTAAAGCGGCCGCCTTCGATCGCACCGCGACAGCCCTGCACCAGCTCTTGATAATAGGCCAGATTGATCTGGGAAAGGATCATTGCGCCCAAAATCTCTTCTGTCTTAACGAGATGATGCAAATAGGCGCGGCTCCAGCGGCGGCAATTGGGGTTGGGCGAGGCCTCGTCGATCGGCCGATGGTCATCCCTATGCCGGGCATTCTTCAGATTGATGACACCAAAGCGGCTGTAAACGTGGCCATGCCGGCCGGCACGCGTGGGGTGGACGCAGTCGAACATGTCGATGCCCCGGCCGATGGCGCCCAGAATATCGTCCGGCTTGCCGACGCCCATCAGATAGCGCGGCCGGTCGGTCGGCAGTTCGGGGGTGATCTCTTCGAGCACCCGGAACATCACGTCCTGCGGCTCGCCGACGGCCAGCCCCCCCACGGCATAGCCGTCAAAGCCGATCGACTTCAGCCCCTGGGCCGAGCGCAGGCGCAGATCGGCGTCGTCGCCGCCCTGCACAATGCCGAACAGCGCCCGGTTCTGCTGGTTGTTGAACGCCGTCTTGGAGCGGTCGGCCCAACGCAGCGACAGCTCCATCGCGCGCTCGATTTCCGTGCGCTCGGCGGGCAGCTTGATGCATTCGTCGAGCTGCATGATGATATCGCTGTCGAGCAGCGTCTGGATCTCGATCGAGCGCTCCGGCGTCAGCTCATGGCTCGACCCGTCAATATGGGATTTGAAGGTAACGCCGTGCTCGGTCAGCTTGCGCAATTGCGCCAGCGACATCACCTGAAAGCCGCCGCTATCGGTCAGGATCGGCCGCTGCCAATCCATGAAGTCATGCAGCCCGCCCTGGCTGGCCACCCGCTCGGCGCCGGGCCGCAGCATCAGGTGATAGGTATTGCCCAGCAAGATATCGGCGCCGGTCTCGCGCACCTGTTCGGGATACATGGCCTTGACCGTGCCCGCCGTGCCGACAGGCATGAAGGCCGGAGTCTGGATATCGCCGCGCGGCGTATCAATCCGCCCCCGCCGCGCCAGGCCATCGGTGGCCGAAAGGGTAAAGGTAACTTGTTTGCTGGTCGTGCTCATGGAGCGGGTTCTAGCGGGTTGGTGCGGGGCACACAACTGGGCGGCGTTGCTATGCCGCCCTAGGTTGCCCGGATCAGCAGCGAGCTGTCCCCGTAGGAATAGAACCGGTAACCGTCACGTATCGCGTGGGCATAGGCGGCCTTCATCACGTCGAAACCGGCAAAGGCGCTGACCAGCATGAACAGCGTCGATTTGGGCAGGTGGAAATTGGTCATCAGCAGGTCGACCGCGGCAAATTTGTAGCCGGGGGTGATGAAGATGTCGGTGTCGCCGCAGAATGGCGCCAGCGTGCCCGTCGCGCGCGCGGCGCTTTCGAGCAGGCGCAGACTTGTCGTCCCCACGGCGACAACCCGTCCGCCGGCGGCGCGGGCAGCGTTGATGCGCGCCACCGTTGCCGCGTCGATCTCGCCCCATTCGGCGTGCATGACATGGTCCTCGGTATCGTCCACCTTCATCGGCAGAAAGGTCCCGGCCCCGACATGCAGCGTGACGCGCTCAATGCTGACGCCCATGTCGGCGATCTTTTGCAGCAGGTCCTCGGTGAAATGCAGCCCCGCCGTCGGCGCCGCCACGGCGCCATCTTCGGCGGCATAGACGGTCTGATAGTCGACCTTGTCGCGCTCCTCGAGGCCGCGCTTGAGCCCGATATAGGGCGGCAACGGCATGGCGCCGTGCGATTTGATGGCCTCGTCCAGCGCCGCGCCGGCCAGATCGAACTGCAGCGTCACTTCGCCGGTCTCGCCCTTGCTGGCGACCCGCGCCGTCAGGGCATCGGCCTGACCATTGCCCAGCTCGAGCACATCGCCCACGGCCAGTTTCTTGGCCGGGCGGGCAAAAGCCTTCCACTGCGTGGCGTCGACGCGCTTGTGCAGGTTGAACGAGATATTGGCGCGGAACTCCCCGCGTATCCGACTGCCATGCAGTTCGGCGGGCAGCACGCGGGTATCGTTGACCACCAGCACGTCCCCGGCCCTGAGCAGGGTCAGGAGGTCAGGGATGTGCAGATCACTCAGTCCCGCCACCGGATCGACCAGCAGCAGGCGCGCACTGTCGCGCGGCTCGGCGGGATGCAGGGCAATCAGTTCTTCGGGGAGCACGAAATCGAAATCGGAAACTAGCATCGGTCCTGCCTAGCATTTCGATACAAATTCGCAAGGGCGATGCCATCCTGCCTGCCTTGGTCATGCCGCCATGCCGTAAATACACGGCCCCTGCCCTTGAAACTTCGCATCTCAAGTGAGATTTGAGTGGGAAGGAGACATTCATGGCCACCGCCCGCAAACAGGCCCAGCGCGAAACACGCGAGAAGCTGCTGAACGCCGCCAAAAGCCTGACCGTGCGCAGGGGCATTGCGGCCCTGTCGACCCGATCGGTCTGCGAGGCGGCGGGCTACAGCCAGGGCGCGTTCTATTCCAATTTCGATAATATGGACGCGTTGCTGCTAGCACTGATGGAGCGGCAGCTGGCCGCTGAGATCGACAAGCTCAATGCCCTGATCGATGCCAGGATCAAGGGGAACCTTGATGAGCTCAACCAGGCTCTGGCCACCCATTTTTCCGAACTTGCTGCAGACGCCGACGGATCATTGCTATCGGTGGAACTGCAGGTGCACGCCCTGCGCGACCCGGCATTTGCCGCCCGCTTCGACGCAACGCGCAGCAGCTATCTCGATGCACTTGGCGGCGTCATCGGCGCGGTGATGAGCCGCCACGGCCTGAGCCCGGCGCTGCCCGCGCGCGAACTGGCCAGGGGCCTGCACGCCCTGTGGACCGGTATGGCAGTGCAGTCCGCAGCAGACACCGAAACGTCCAGCGAGCGCTTGGTGCTCGCCTTCTTCATGGCGCTGGCTGGTGGCCAGCCCGACAACGGTCACACAGGCCGCACCGACGACGCATCAACGACCACTCAAAGGAGCCACAAATGACCATCAAGAATGTAACCGTGCTGGGTACAGGCGTATTGGGGGCGCAGATCGCCTTCCAGACTGCCTATACGGGCTTTTCGGTCACCGCCTATGACATCAGCGATGCGGCAGTCGTCAAGGCCAAGACCTTTCTCGACTATGTTGCCGGGCGTTACCTTGCTGATGTGAAGGGGGCAGATCAGTCCACCATCGCGGCCGCCCGGTCCCGCCTGATCTTCGTGACCGATCTGGCCGCTGCGGTCAAAGACGCCGACCTCATCATTGAGGCTGTGCCCGAGAAAATCGAGCTCAAGCGGGAGATTTACGCCAAGCTTGGTGCCGTGGCGCCGGCCAAAGCCATCTTTGCCAGCAATTCCTCGACATTGCTGCCCAGCGCCATGGCGCAATCCACCGGCCGGCCGGATAAGTTCCTTGCCCTGCACTTCGCCAATGAAATCTGGAGCAACAATATCGCCGAGGTCATGGGGCATCCAGATACCTCGCCCGAAGTCTTCCAGACGGTGGTCCAGTTCGCCCGTGACATCGGCATGGTACCGATCGAAATCCACAAGGAGCAGCCGGGCTATGTGCTCAATTCGCTGCTGGTGCCCCTGTTGTCCGCAGCGGGCCAGCTGCTGGTAAAGGGCGTAGCCACCCCCGACGCGATCGACAAAACCTGGAAAATCGCCACCAAATCGCCCAAGGGGCCGTTTGAGATCTACGACATCATCGGACTGAACACCGCCTATGCCGTGTCCTCGACACCCGGCAGCGGCCAGGAGAACTTCGCCGCCTACCTCAAGGAAAACTACATCGACAAGGGCAAGCTGGGCGTCACCACTGGCGAAGGCTTTTACAAGTACCCGCGCAACTAGCGCCCCACCCTTCGCGTCGGCCGGGCCTTTCCCGGTCGACTTTGAGTGCTGGCAGGCGGACCCTCATCGTCCCAGGGAACGGCAGCACTGCTCCCTACCCGGCCCGGCAACAGCGCGTCAAAAAAAGACCCCCGGGGCCCATGCCCCGGGGGTCTGCAATTCACGCGATGAGTCGGGCTCAGGCGGCGATGTCGGCGGCAACCTTGACCGAGACCATCTTGTCGGGATTGCTGACTGGCTCGCCGCGCTTGATCTTGTCGACATTCTCCATGCCTTCAATGACCTGGCCCCAGACAGTGTACTGCTTGTTGAGGAACGGGGTGTCGCCGAAGCAGATGAAGAACTGCGAATTGGCGCTGTCCGGGCTCTGGGCGCGGGCCATCGAGGCGGTGCCGCGCACATGCGGCTCATCGTTGAATTCCTGCTTCAGATTGGGGTATTTCGAGCCGCCGGTGCCGCGGCCGTCGGGGCAACCGGTTTGGGCCATGAAGCCCTCGATCACGCGGTGAAACACGATGCCGTCGTAAAAGCCTTCCCGTACCAGCTTCTTGATGTGCTCGACATGGTTTGGCGCCAGGTCCGGCCGCATGGCGATAACGACTTCGCCCTGGGTGGTTTCAATGACGAGGGTGTTTTCGGGATCCGCATATTCAGCCATGTGTCAGCAACTTTCGGTTGGAAATTTGTGGCCCGCATGTAAGGCCAAAGGGCGACGGGTGCAAGGTCGGCCGATCGCAGCCCCCTTCCCATCTTCCCCCTGAAGGGGGAGGGACAGATCGAGTTTGAGGCACAATCGAGCCAAACCCAGCGCGCGGTCCCTCCTCCTTCAGGGGGAGGTTGGGTGGGGGTGCGGCTTACTTATATTCGATCTTGGCGGTAACGATCTTGTCGGGGTTCGCGACCGCGCCGTTCTGTTCCTTGGGGCCTTTTTCCAGGCCATTGATCAGCTCCATGCCGCTGATCACCGTGCCGAACACGGTATATTGCCCATCAAGGAAGCTGGCGTCGGCCGTCACCACGAAGAACTGGGAGTTGAACGAGTTGGGGTCCTGCGAGCGGGCCGCGCCAACAGCGCCGGGCTGAAAGCTCTCGGCGTTGAATTCGGCTTCGACGTCGGGCAGATCCGAGCCACCCATGCCGGCGCGCGACAGATCGAAATCGGCTGCGCCGGTCTTGCCGAACTTCACGTCGCCGGTCTGGGCCATGAAGCCGTCGATGACGCGATGGAACACCACGCCGTCATAGGCACCCTGCTCGGTCAGCGCGATGATCCGCTCGACATGCTTGGGCGCCAGGGCCGGCAGCAGTTCGATATCGACCGCGCCGGCTTCCAGCGTCAGCATCAGATGGGGCGCGCCGGACTGGGCGAAGGCAGGAGCAGCGGTCAGGGCAGTGGCGCCGATAACGAGCGCGCCGAACAGGCGACGGGTGATTGCGGTCATGATTATTTCAGGGCCTTGAGAACGATTTGCGGGACGAAGGCGGAGATATCGCCGCCCATTTCAGCGATTTGCCGCACCAATGTGGCCGAGATATGCCGAACGGGCGGGCTGGAGGGCAGGAAAACCGTCTGCAGGTCCGGCGCCATCTGCGCGTTCATGCCCACCATCTGCATTTCATAATTGTAGTCGGTGGTGTCGCGCAGCCCGCGAATGATCAGCGTGGCGCCGTTTTCGCGCGCGGCATTGACCATCAGCCCGGCAAAATCGACAATCTTGAACTCGGTGTCGGTACGCCTGCCGACCGGGCCCAGCGCCTGCTCCAGAATCAGCAACCGATCGGCATGGGCAAACAGCGGCGTCTTCTTGCCCGGATTGACGCCAACGGCGACAACCAGCGTGTCCACCAGCTTGCAGGCGCGCTCGATGACGTCCAGATGCCCATTGGTCAGCGGATCAAATGACCCCGGATAAAACCCCACCAGCTTGCTCACACCGCGCTCCCCTTGTTGTTAGGGCGGTTTTGTCACGGGCGCCGGGTCGAGGCAAGGGTGGCACCGCCCAGCAAGATCAACAACACGCCACCGGTGAGAAACGCCGCCGGGGTGCCCCAACGGGAAGCGATGGCGCTGCCGATCAACGGGGCCGACAGCATGGCGGTGACAATCACCGCCTCACCACCGGCAAATACCCGGGCAATCCGGTCGGCAGGCGCTTCGGCCTGCACGATGGTGCGATAGGGCACCAGCATGAAGGCCGTGGCGCCGCCCATGAACCCCAGCACCAGCAAAAATGCCGGTAGCTGCACGGCAACACCCAGCATGGCAGTAAGCGCAATGGTGCCGGTGACAAGGCCTGACACCATCGCGGCCAGCGCCATCGATCGCATGGGGTGGCTGGCGGCAATGCGGCCGGCCAACAAGGCGCCGAGCAGGCCCCCGAGCCCCGAGGCCGAGATGGACAGGCCGAAAGCTGTTGCGTCAAAGCCAAGCCCTTCGGCCAATAGCGCAATCAGTGCGTCATAGAGGAAGAAAGAAAAATAGGCGCTGGCTGAAAAGATCAACGCGATCAGCAGCCGACGACTGCGCCGGAATTCGGCAAGTCCGGCCAGTAAACGCGTGGCGAAGGGCTCTATCCCTTTAGCTTCCGTCGCGCGTTCTGGCACAGCGACGCCCAGGATGATAACTGCCGCCAGCAGCGACAGCGCGCCATTGAACAGGAAGACGCTCTGCGCCGGCCAGAAGGCCAGCAAGGCGCCGCCGATGGCTGGTCCGGCAATTTTGGACGTCTGGTTGATCGCCTGATGCAGTCCCTGCGCATGGCCGAGCAACGCGACCGGCGTGGTCGCCTGAATGGCGGCCTGCCGGGCTGGGGTGAAGGCGCTGTCGATGCAGCCGCGCAGGAATACCAGCCCGAGCAAAACTCCGGCATCACCGCTAAAGGCGAAGGCGAGGGTGACCAGAGCGCGGCCGAGATTGGTGGCGAACAGCACGCCAAGCAGCGGCGCGCGATCGACCAAAACGGCCAGCAGAGGGCCAACAATGACATAGGGCAGGCTCAGCGCCAGCGCGAACAGCGCCAGCGTGACCGGCCCCTGCCCCCAACCATAGACCAGCAGCGCCACGATGGCGGCGTAGTCGAGCCAGTCGGCGAAATCCGCCGGGACACAGGCCAGCGCCAGGCGGCGGGGCGCTGGCAGCGTCAGCAGAGATCGGTAACCTTCGGCTTTCGCTTGCGTCATCGGTTGCTATCTCCCCATCAGCAAAGCAAGCCACCAGGCTGGTAGTTTGGCAGGCAGCCGCCTAAGCAGTTCAGGCCCGTTTCTGCAGCGCCAGCCACACGCCGCCGGCCATCAGGATAAGACCCGAGACGCGGGATATGGCCTGCACGCGGCCAGCGCTGAGCAGGTGGCGCGCGCGACCGGCGACAACGGCATAGACTGCATCCGTCGAACCGGCGACGAGCATGAAGAACAGGCCCAGCGCCATCACCTGGGGAAAGGTGGGCTGCGTCACGTCGACAAATTGCGGCAGGAATGCACCGAGAAAGATCAGTGCCTTGGGATTGGAGAGGATGACGAGAAAGCCCTCGACCGCCATGGCGCGCCGCGACTTGGTCTTTTCGGCGCGGGCGGCGCCCAGATCCCCATCGGAGCGCCACATCTTCCAGCCCAGCCAGACCAGGTAGGCGGCGCCGAGCAGCTTGATCCAGTCGAAGGCCCAGCCCATGAACGCCACCAGCGCCTGCATGCCCAGGGCCACGACCAGCGTCATCACCAGGAAGCCCGCCTGGGTGCCCGCGACAATGGCGAGGCCCGCGCCGGTGCCGCGCGCCAGTGCATTGGCAACGATGACCGTGACGGTCGGTCCCGGCACGATGGCCAGCAGGAAACAGGCGCCAAGATAGGGAATGAGGGTGGTGAGGCTGAACATGGCCGACTCTCCTGGGAAAGCTCAGCAAGCCATTGTGGACCGGAAATGACAAGGGGCGCCGTGGGCGCCCCTGTTCTCATTCGTTGCCGCTCGGGACTACTCCTCGGTCGGCTCATCGGGCGCTTCGGGAGCGTCCGGCGCCTCGGGCGGCGTGGTGTCGTCGGCGCTCTGGGGCGGCACGGCGCCATCAGTCCCCTCAGCAGCCTCGGCCACTTCGTCCTCATCGATAGCCTCGGGCTCGCGGATGTGCTCGACCGACATCACCTTCTCGCCTTCGGCGGTGTCAAACACGATGACACCCTGGCTGCCGCGGCTGACGATGCGGATCGGCTTGTCGCCACCCACTGGCAGGCGAATGGTCTGGCCGCCATCGCTGATCAGCATGATCTGGTCGTCGTCTTCCACGGGGAAACTCGACACCAGCAGGCCGTTGCGCTTGTTGACCGCCATGGCGACGATGCCTTTGCCGCCGCGTGCGGTGATCCGGTATTCGTGGCTGGAGGTGCGCTTGCCATAGCCGTTTTCGGAAATGGTCAGGATGAGCTGCTCGGTGGCACTCATCTGGGCGTAGCGTTCCTGGGGCAGATCGCCGGCGACCACGTCGGATTCGTCCGCATTGGTCTCTTCGCTCTGCTCTTCGCCACGTACGGCACGGCTCATCTTGAGATAGGCGGCGCGTTCTTCGGCGCTGGCATCGGAGTGGTTGATGATGGCCATGGAAATGACCACGTCGTCCTTGGCCAGATTGATGCCCCGCACGCCCATCGAATCGCGACCCTTGAACAGCCGCACATCGTCGGTGCGGAAGCGGATCGCCTGGCCCATTGCCGTGGTCAGCAACACGTCGTCATTGACCGTCGCCGTCTCGACGCCAACGATCTGGTCGCCCTCGTCGAGCTTCATGGCGATCTTGCCGTTCTGGCGCACTTCGATGAAGTCGGCCAGCGAGTTGCGGCGCACCGTGCCGCGCGTGGTGGCGAACATGATGTCGAGATTGGCCCAACTGCTCTCGTCCTCGGGCAGCGGCATGATGGTGGTCAGCCGTTCGCCCTGCTCGAGCGGCAGGATGTTGATCAGTGCCTTGCCGCGGGCATTGGCCTGGGCCAACGGCAGCCGCCAGACCTTGAGCTTGTAGGCAATGCCGCGGCTGGTGAAGAACAGCACCGGGGTGTGAGTATTGGCGACGAACAGCCGGGCGACGAAATCCTCGTCGCGCGTGGCCATGCCCGAGCGTCCCTTGCCGCCACGGGCCTGGGCCCGATAGGTCGAGAGCGGCACGCGCTTGATATAGCCTTCGTGGCTCACGGTCACGACCATGTCTTCGCGGGCAATCAGGTCCTCGTCGTCGAAATCGCCCAGCGATTCCGAGATTTCGGTGCGGCGCGGAATGGCGAACTGGTCCTTGATCTCGGTCAGTTCCTGGCGGATGATTTCAACCACCCGTTCGCGGCTGCGCAGGATATCGAGATAGTCCTCGATCTGGGAGCCCAGGCCGTTCAGTTCCTCGCCGATTTCATCGCGACCCAGCGCCGTCAGGCGGGCCAGACGCAGTTCGAGAATGGCGCGGGCCTGCTCCTCGGAGAGGTTGAAGGTGCCATCTTCATTGATGCGGTGGCGCGGATCATCGATCAGCGCAATCAGCGGCGCCACGTCCTGGGCGGGCCAGCGGCGGGTCATCAGCTGCTCACGCGCCGTTGCCGGATCGGGCGCGGTGCGGATCAGGGCGATGACTTCGTCGATATTGGCCACGGCCACGGCCAGTCCGACCAGGATATGGGCGCGGTCGCGGGCCTTGTTGAGCAGGAAGCGGGCGCGGCGCGTCACCACCTGATGGCGGAAATCGATGAAGGCCTGCAGCATTTCGCGCAGGTTCATCAGCTGCGGCTTGCCGCCATTGAGCGCCACGAAATTGCAGCCGAACGAGGATTGCAGCTGGGTGAAGCGATAGAGCTGGTTGAGCACCACTTCGGGCAGCGCATCGCGCTTGATTTCCACCACCACGCGCATGCCGTTGCGGTCGGACTCGTCGCGCATGTCGGCAATGCCTTCAATGCGCTTGTCGCGCACCAGTTCGGCAATCTTTTCCACCATCGAGGCCTTGTTCACCTGATAGGGAATTTCCGTGATGATCAGCGCTTCGCGCTCCTTGCGGACCTCTTCGATGGCCACGCGACCGCGCATCATCACCGAGCCACGACCGGTCTCATAGGCCGAGCGGATACCGGCCCGGCCCAGAATTACGCCAGCGGTCGGGAAATCCGGGCCCGGCATGACGGCCAGCAGATCGTCGAAGGTGACCGATGGATTGTCGAGCACCAGCAGCGCCGCGTCGATGGTCTCGCCCAGATTATGGGTGGGAATATTGGTGGCCATGCCCACGGCAATGCCGCCGCCGCCATTGACCAGCATATTGGGATAGCGCGCCGGCAGGACCGTTGGCTCGTGCTCGGAGCCGTCATAATTGTCGCGGAAATCGACGGTGTCCTTGTCGAGATCGTCGAGCAGCGAATTGGTGACCCGCTGCATGCGCACTTCGGTATAGCGCATGGCGGCGGGCATATCGCCATCGACCGAGCCGAAATTGCCCTGCCCTTCCACCAGCAATTGGCCCATGGAAAAGTCCTGCGCCATGCGGACCAGCGCCATATAGACCGACTGGTCGCCATGCGGATGGTATTTGCCGATCACGTCGCCGACCACACGGGCCGATTTGCGATAGGGCTTGTTGTACTCGTAGCCGTTCTCGCTCATCGAAAACAGGATGCGGCGATGCACCGGCTTGAGCCCGTCGCGCACGTCAGGCAGAGCGCGGCTGACGATCACGCTCATGGCGTAATCGAGATAGGATTTCCGCATTTCATCGGTGATGGAAATCAGCGAAATATCGGAGGGCGGCAGCGCGCCAGTTCCGTTGTCGGTCGTATCGGTCACTGGGGTGATTCTATGTTGGTTTTGTTACCCGATTGATAGGCGATTCCGGCAGCAATTGCCAATTTGCCGCGCGGGGAAGCTGTGGAGAGGCTTTTGCGGTCAACCGGCAGGGTAAAAAGGCCTGCCCCGCCCATGCCGCCCTGCGCTCCCGACGCGGATTTGGCGCGGCTTCAGGCGGCAGAATTGAGCGTCAGGTCCAGTGCGCTGGCTAGGCTGGGGCGGCCGAACAGATAGCCCTGGCCAATATCGCAGCCAACCGCCTCGAGAGAGGCGCGCTGCTCCTCCGTTTCCACACCCTCGGCGACCACGATCTTGCCGAGCCGATGGGCCATCAGCACCGTCGTCTCGATAACCACCGCAGCTTTGGGACTGGGCAGGCTGCGGACGAAAGACTGATCGAGCTTGATAATGTCGAGCGGCAGGCTGGTCAGATAGCTCAGCGAGGAAAAGCCAGTCCCGAAATCATCGATGGAGATGGTAATGCCCATGGCGTTGATCTGGTGCAGGATATCGAGGTTTGCGGGGTCAGAGGCGATATCGACCGACTCGGTGAGCTCGATGTCCAGTCGCTGTGGCGACAGACCGGAGGCCTGCAGGGCCTGTTTGATCGAGCCCAGCAGGTCGCCACGCGTGATTTGCAGGGCGGAAATATTCACCGATAGCTTTCCCTGCCAGTGCCATTGCGCGCGCTCTCGGCATGCCTCGTGCAGAATCCAGTCGCCAATCTCCACAATCAGGCCGGTTTCTTCGGCCAGCGGGATGAACTCGGCCGGCGAGACCAGGCCAAGCTGTGGGTGACGCCAGCGGAGCAGAGCTTCCACCCCGACCATCTTGCCCGATTTGAGTTCAATCTGGGGCTGGTACACCAGAAAGAACTCGTTGCGCTGCAGCGCCTGTCGCAAGGCCAGGTCGAGCAGGCGCCGGTGTCGTATCTGGTGGCCATGCGCGGCCTCGTAGTGCACAGTCGGCAGTTGGCGGGACTGCGCAACCGTCAAGGCGATTTCGGCGTCCTGAAGCGCTGCATCGACACTGCTGTCCGGGCTGTCCAGAGCGGCACTGCCAAAAACGGTGCTCAACATGATGGTGTGCCCGGCAATTTCATAGGGCCGTTCAAGCCTGGCCATGGCCTCGGCAATCGCTGGATTCATCGCGCTGCCCGTGTGGCCCTGGCGGATGGCAAAGGCAAAGACATCGCTGTGCAGCCGCGCCGGCAGGGCTTTGTGCAGGCGGGTCAGGCGCGCCACGACTTCTCCCGCGACCTGATTGAACACTTCATGTCCAAGACTGGCATTGATACCGTCCAGCCGCTGCAGCCTGACCACCACCAGCACGCCAGTGCTGGGCGCTGCAGTGACCGCCTCGACAAAGGCATGGCGGGACATGGCGCCGGTGGCCTCGTCATGGCGTGCCAGATAGGCCAGTCGAGCCTGTTGTCGCTTGCTCTGACACCAGCGCCGGGCCCGCTCGTCAAGGAAACCGAGGGCGACCACGCCGACCACAATGGCGTGAAACAGGGCCGTCTCCAGCACCAGGGCGGCCAGAGTCAGCGCCAGCCACGCTGCACATTCGACAACGAGACTGGCAATTAGCGCAGCGGCGGCCTGCTGGGGCAGCGAAAATCGCCGCTGCGTCAGCGCCAGGATGCAAGCCATCAGCAAACCCAGCAGACCTGCCGGATAAATTCCCCAATCGGTCAGTGCCCGTCCCGCCTTGAGCGTTTCGGTGGCCGCAATCTGCACCATGCTGCCTTCGATGACACCGAAACGCGGCACCCGGAAAAAGTCGCGCAACTCGATGGCGCTGGCGCCGATGATCACCTGCTTGCCATTCAGCAGGGCGGGATCTGCCGAGCCATCGAGAATGGCGGCCACCGACAGGCGGGGGATGGCAGACAGATCAATGCTGTAGTCGATCATGATGGATGGGGTGGCCAGTTCGGAATCCGGCACCAGGGTCAACGGCACCGAGGGGATCGACCACAACATGGCCGGCACCGATCTCAGTAGGCTGGTGCCGTCGCCATCCACATTGACCAGTACTGGCCGGGCCAGCGCCTCCAACTGTGGCAGGGGCCGGTTGAGCAGGATTTCGCCGCTCGTTGAGTTCTGCTGGAACGCCGCCAGATAAGCGTAGCCCCCGGCCCGCTCCAAGGCCGCCGCGAAGGCCGCATCGGCGGCGGGGGTGGACGCCACGCTGAAATCGATATCGAACACGACGTCGAGCGCCCCATAGGCCATCAGGCGATCGAGCAATTCGGCGTGGACAGTGCGCGGCCAGGGCCA
>NZ_JAUYGL010000063.1 GCF_030689745.1 Devosia sp. | reverse complement strand
CAGGAACGCCATCGTTGGGCACCCAATTACCTCAAACTCAGCGCCGAGCCTGCTCAAAACTCTGAATTGACCCCGCCCCTATGGCAATGCCGGCTCACTACCCATTTTGCGGGTGTCCAACTGACATTGTCGAAGCGAACGCCAGCATCACATCCGGGAATGCCGGTTTGGGGAACGGATGGCTCAAGCTGACCGGCGTACTGGAGCGCCATTGCGCCCGGCGCCTCGCCGGAGTCTTGATTGAGGCTTGTGGCGACTGAGCCTGCGGTGCGGAAAGGCTGCGGGGCGGATGGGCGACAGCATTGCTGATCGCACGATGAGGGTGGTGTTCGATATCGCCTAAGAGCTCCTGGAGCTCCCAGGATCCTTGCAGGCGATCGATAACGCCTAAGAGCTCCTGGAGCTCCCAGGATCCTTGCAGGCGATCGATAACGCCTAAGAGCTCCTGGAGCTTCACCAGTTCACAATGACCATCAATGAGGCCAATGAGCCTTCGGCGCATGCCCTGGTCAGAGCGGCCGACGGCGCTACGCCCTGTTGGTCGAGGGCAGCGGCCACGGCACTCATTGTGCTCTGGAACACTCGCCTTGAAATTGGAGGGGGACATCGCCTGTGCGAGCGAGCCACGGGCGATGGGCGGTGGTCGCTAGCGTCCATGGATCTTCTTTATCTGAGGGTGCAGACACCACACAGCCTGGCTGATGTAGCCGGTTTCAATACATCTCTGCTGCGTCACGCTGAAAATCGGGATGATGGTGACCATAGGTCTCAACGAGCGTCTGTTCAGTCATCCCAAGAAACCCCGACAATTCCCAGGTCCTGGCACCAGCCTGCATACCCCAGGTTGCGCGGGTGTGCCGCAGGACATGAGGGGAAACGTCTTCAATCAGCGCTACCCCGCAAGCGGCTGCGAAAGCTTTCTTCGGGTCTTTTATGGGATTGCCATTCTCGTTTATCACAAAGATCGCCCCTGGTGCGCGCTGGCGTGCGCGGCGGAGGTGTCCCAGCAGCTTGCGCGGGATGCGAATGCGCGGGCGCCGCTTCCTGGTGCGCTTCCTACCGGGCAGTTGCCAATCGATGAGACCGGCGATTAGATCAACCTGATCCCAACGCAGTGAGCTGATCGCGCCCTTCCTCGCCCCGGTATGCAGTCCGATCACCAAAAACAACGGCAGATAACGTCGCGCTCTCGGCGCCTGCCTTGCAGCATGCAACAGGCGGGCCGCTTCGTTCTTGGTAAGCCAGCGCTCTTTGGGTTCGGGTCGATCCGGCAGGTGAACGACCGGGGTGCGCGTCAAACGCCCTTCGGCATGTGCGTGATTGATTGAAGCGCGAAGCACGCCCAGTTCACGCCTCACCGTGCCGTCGGAGCGTCCGCGCCACTTGCCGTAGTCCTCGCACCTTTGGCGTGTCACCGCAGCCACCGTCCTGCCGGCCCAGAATTTGACCAGCGGCATCATGGCGTAGCGAATGCGGTCTCCAGCCATGACCTTCGCGGCTCTTTCGCTAAAATAGTCCTCAAGCAGCTCAGTGACCAGGACATCGCCTGGATTCCTTGGCGGCGAGCTTTCACTCGCGATGGCATGAGTGCCCTCAGTATGCTCCGCATTTCCCGGCTTGGTCGTACCGGGATAAGGCCGCTCAAGTAGCAGCGCTTGTTCGTCATCCAAATCCCTCAACGGGCCAGATGCAGAAACGCCCAATGCCGCTTCTGAAGCAAATGCACGCGTGAACGCACGGTCTGTGATATCGAATAGGGTAGCCACGGTGTTCTCCTGGAACGCTGATGGTCAGGGCCGACAGGAGGTGCGAACTCTTGTTCGGCCCGTTCTTTAAGGTATACCGGGGGCTACGATAAGTCAATATCATATATGTGCTATATACGTTTTGGAGTAGCCCCGTGGGTCGACCTCAGCAGTTCCCGAACAAGCTTTTGATAGGCTTCACCGAAGCCCAGCTCAAATCCGTAGACGATTGGCGCCGCACGCAACAAGATATTCCAAATCGTTCGGAGTCCATTCGAAGGTTGGTCGAAATCGCTCTGGCCGACGACAAACGAGTTGAGGAATAAGTTCACCACCGGGCTTGGTCGCATGCCAATCTGGCCTTGCCAGACCATTTGGAAAGCACGCCGTGAAGCGCTTGATTGTTCCCGACAAGACAATCACGAGGCTGTCGGGAACAAAATGGAGCGTGTCGACAAAACCGCCAATAGTACTCAAGGCACCACATTTCTATGGGGCCGATTCTTCAACGGTTCTTGGGTCAATATGGCAAGTTTGCGAAGAACTCCGGGTAGACACGACTAAGTTTCCATAACCCTCATTTAACGCCGCCCGCAGTCGATCTCTGTAAGCCGATCGGAACGCTCACCGCACGCTCGCCATGGCCACGCGGGGGGCCTCCGAGGATCGGCACGCCCAGAGGCATCAAATTTTCCCCCAGCAAGTCGAGGGTCGTCATGGTTCCACTCGGCTTGAGGTCGGTGAACTGGTCCAAGGCAACGCCAGCGATACCAGCGAGGTGACCTGCCCTGGCGCAAGTGCACGGGTCGGGTTGCGATCTGACAATCGGCAGTGCCAATTTGACCGCCATCCTTACTGCCTTTCCGCAATACTCAGCCCCGAGCATTGAAAAGGCCGGCGTCACGAGCCGGGATGCAGGCCAGGGCGGCAGCATCTCCCCCAGGCGTTTGTCGACAACTGCACCCTTACAGGGCACGTCGCCACAACGTGTGATCGCACAGCGCTTACGCCGACCTGGTCAATGGTGACTTGGCTGACCCATCGGCAAGCTGGCGACGTCCACGCGTTGATTGCCCAACGAAGCTGCAATCGCCGTTGGATGTTTACTATCCTGCCCGCCCCGTGACGACGCCCAGGTCAAATCACCCCATCGTCTGGGGCAGAAACAGGACCAGCGCGGGGAAAAGGATCAGGATAGTCAAGCGGATGATGTCGGTGACCACGAATGGGGTCACGCCACGGAAGATCGTCACCAGGCTTACGTCGCGGGCGATGGACTTGATGACGAACACATTCATGCCGACCGGCGGCGTAATAAGGCCGAGCTCGACGGTCATCACGATGATGATGCCGAACCAGATGGGATCAAAGCCCAACGCGACGATGACCGGATAGACGATCGGCACCATGAGGATGATCATCGCCATGGCGTCCAAAAAGCAGCCCATGACGATGAACAGCGCCACGATGAGCCCTAGAGTGCCATAGGGGCCGAGGCCGAAGTCGATGAGGATTTGCGTCAGCTTTTGCGGCACCTGGGTCACGGCCAGGAAGTAGCCGAACAGGATGGCGCCGATCAGGATGGTATAGACGGAAACCGAGGTGCGAAGGGCTTCGACAAGGCAGTCCAGCAAGGAGCGAAAATCGAGGCGCCGGCGGACGAAGCCGATCAGCGCCGTCAGCACTGCGCCGACAGCGGCTGCTTCGGTTGCGGTGGTGATGCCGAGATAGATCGAGACGATCACGGCGATGAACAGCAGCAGCACGGCCCAGACCCCGCGCATGGCGTCGATGGCCTCACTCAACCTGAATGGCTCACCAGCGGGTAGGTGCCGACCGTACCAGAGGCGCACTGTTGCAAGATACATCAGGACGGCCAGGGTCCCAGGGATAATGCCCGCGATGAAAAGGGTGCCGATATCCTGCGCGGTGATGTAGCCATAGATGGCAAGCACCACTGAGGGCGGGATCAAAATGCCCAGCGTGCCGCCAGCAGCGATCACGCCGGTGGATACGTCGTCGCCATATCCCGCGCGCTTCATTTCCGGATGAGCGATCTTGGTCATGGTCGCGGCGGTAGCGACCGAGGACCCGCAGATTGCCGAAAAGCCGGCGCAGGCCCCCACGGTCGCCATGCCGAGCCCACCCTTCATGGGGCCCAGGATCGAGTTGGCAGCCCGAAACAGTTCGCGGCTCATTCCAGAGCGGGTGGCGAGGACGCCCATGAGGATGAAGAATGGAATAAGCGTGAGATTGAAGTCGGTAATGGTCCGCAGCGGCGAGCTCGACAGCAGGTTGAGCGCCGGGCCCCACCCCGTGATCAATCCAAACCCGCCCACTCCGACGACGCCCATGGCGATGCCGATCGGCACGCGGATCAGCATCAGCGCGAAAAGCATGACGAAACCGCCCAGGGCGATCAGATTGGGATCAATCATGGCGCTGTTCATCCATTTCTTCGCCGGGGACGGTTTCGTGCGGTTCGAGCCCTTCACCATGGTAGAGGACGCGCCAGAGGCGAATTGTCGTGGTCAACAGGGCCATTGCCAGCCCAAGCAGGATCGCCACCAGAAACGGCCAGTGCGGTAGTCGGAGGTCCATGGTCAGTTCGCCACGCGGCCATTGCGACAGCAGGCGTCCGCCAATCTTCCAGAACATGCCGGCAGTAAAGACGAGAAGGACGAACCAGGCTGCCGCGTCGAACCACTTGCGAACATGGGGCGGCATCATCTGGGCCAGCAGGTCGACCTTGATGTGACTGCCGCGAAAGCCAACGGATGCAAATCCCCACATGACCGCCACCGCGAGCGCAAGACGGGACAGGTCGAACGCATCCGGCACCGGTCGCGCAAACAGGTAGCGGCCGATCGCCGAAACAAAGATGAGCACGGTGACGAGGCCGAGCAGGATCGCGGCAACCCGCTCCACGAAATCAACGGCACGCATCGAGCCACCTTCGCGCCCTTCGCCTGGTGATCCTGACATGATCTTGCCTCCCCCTTGGTAGATGTCGGGAGGCGAGCTCCCCCGACATCTCCCCCTTACGATCAGTACGATGCGTCGTTGGCCTCAAGCGCCTCGATCAGTCCGTTCCAGACCCGTTCGGCGTCATTGCCGGCGGAAGCTACGTCCTGGAGGGAACTGTCCTTGGTGGACTGGGCCGCCGCGCGCCAGAGCGAGATTTCCTCGTCTGTTGGGGTGTAGACCTCGTGATCGGGGCTCTCGATCATCTCCTGGCGGACGCCTTCGTCATAGACGGCCCATCCCTCCGAGAAGCGCTTTGACCAATCCGGCGTGCAGTGCTCGTCGATCACCGTCTTCTGGTCATCGGTGAGGCGGCCGTAGCTGTCGAGGTTGAACAGCATGACCTGCGAGGACAGGTAGAGCGGCATGTCGTTGTGGAACTTCGTCACTTCGGCAAGGCTGAAAACCTTCATCGCCTCGTAGGGAATGGTGACGGCATCTGCAGTGCCGCGGGCGATGGCTTCCCGCGCTTCGGGCGCTGGCACCTGCACCGAGGAGCCGCCGAGCGAATTGATGAAACGGGCCATCGTCGAGTGCGCCGGGCGCACGTTCAGCCCGTTGACATCGTCCGGCACCCGGATCAGTTGGTTGCCGTGGAATCGTCCCGGATTGTGCGGATTGACGAGACAGAAATAGACGTCGCTCATCTCCGCGTCGGCGTAGTCGCCCGCATACCACTCGTGAATGGCCTTGCCGGCGGCCGGCCCGGTGCTGGCGAGGAACGGCACGCCGGTCAGCTCGTAGATCGGGAAGCGGCCGGCCGTATAGCCGGGGTTCACATAGCCGATGTCCACAATGCCATCGCGCGTCATGTCATAGTGGTCCGCGGCGGCGCCAAGCTGCTGCGCTGGAAAGATCTCGAACTTGATGGTGCCGTTCGAGGCCGCGGTGATGGACTCGGTCCATTCGACCATGCCAGTTTCGGCCACGGCATGTTGCGGCGGTAGCCAGTGTGACAGCCGGAGCGTGACCTCCTGGGCATGCGCAGCCAGGGCCGTCGCCAGGATGGCGGTGGTTGCAAGCAGCAGTCTCTTCATTTTCAGTCCTCCCATTGTGGGCCTTTCAAGGCTCCAGATTTAAGTCGACACCTACCCCCTGTCGGGCATCCGCAAGCGGCCCCTCCAGAGCGTCTGCGAGAGCATCGGCGGTCCAGCCGCCGGTGCGAAGGCGGTGAGCCGCCTCAACCGGATGTGCCCAGATGGACAGCCGGTCACCCCCGATCCCTATGCATTGTCCCGTCACGTCTGCAGATCGCTCCGAGGCGAGATAGACAAAGGCCGCGGCCACATTCTCGGGGCCACCTATGCCCAGGTCCTGCCGCAGCTTCTCCGGCAGCGCCTCGCCACGGGCCATCATTTCGGCAAATGGCTTCAGGGCTGAAATCGTGTCGGTCATGGCCGTCAATGCGTTTGGGACAAGGGCGTTAACGGTCACCCCGGCGCGAGCAAGCTCTAGCGACCAGGTGCGTGCAAGGCCGGCGATACCGGCTTTGGCCGCCGAGTATGCGGTCTGCCCGAAATTGCCGCGCTGACCGGCAATGGAGGAAACAAGGATCAGCCGGCCGCCTTGGCCCGCTGCCCGAAACTGGCGGGCAGCGGCACGCGCGCAGGTGAAGGTGCCGCGAAGGTGTGTTTCAATCACCGCATCGAAGTCTTCATCACTGGTGTTCCAGAGCGTGCGGTCCCTGAGTATCCCGGCATTGCAGGCGACCACGTCCAGCCGGCCAAAACTCTCGATGGCCATTGCAACGCCCTCCTCGGCCGAAGACGACGGGCCGATGGCTGCTACATGAGCGACGGCCGCACCGCCCGCCCCACCGATCTCGTTCACAACAGATTCGGCGGCATCCGCGTCCATATCGTTCACCACGAGGCTGGCGCCCGCCCTCGCCATCGCGAGCGCCGCTTCGCGGCCAATTCCCCGCCCGGCCCCGGTAATGAAAACAACCCTTCCGTCCAGCCGGATGCTCATCGACCCACAAACCTCGCCTTGCGCTTTTCCATGAAGGCGCGGGGCCCCTCGCGTGCATCTTCGGACTGCACGACGACGTCATACGCCTCATCCTCGAAACGGAACCCGTCCTCGAGGCTGGCTCCGGAGGCCCGTCTGACGGTCCTTTTGATTTCCCTTATGGCCACCGGGCCGTTGGCGGCGATGGCCTGGGCCATCCGCATTGCGGTCGGCAACACCTCCTGCTGGGGGACAACCCGGTTGATGAGGCCGATGGCAAGCGCCCGGTCCGCGTCGATGAAGTCCCCGATCAGCAGCAGTTCCATGGCCACGGCGTAGGGAATCTGCCGGGGCAGACGGACCAGCGAACCGGCAAACGGGATCAATCCACGCTTGGCCTCGGGCAGGCCGAATATGGCATCTTGCGCGGCGATCCGAAGATCGGTCGCGATCATCGTTTCCATGCCTCCGGCGAGACAGGCGCCATTGATCGCGCAGATGATAGGCTTGTCGATCTCGACATTGCGAAGCGCGGATCGGTCCATGATGGTGCGATCTGCCGCGATGCGGTGGTCCCACTCCGTCTCGGGTTTTCGAGCGCCCGTCAGCAATGGCAAGGTCAGCGCCAGGTCTCCGCCGGCACAGAAGGCCCGTGTGCCCGCTCCCGTCAGAACCATGACGCGCAGATCGTGATCGGCCGAGAAGCGCTCGAACGCATCGGCAAGCCTGCACGCCATCTCAGGGCTGATCGCATTGCGCGCGGCCGGGCGGTTGAGTGTCAGCACCAGGACATGGCCTTCGCGGTCCTCGAGCAGATGCGGCTCGTGATCCAAGGCCGTCATGAAACCGTTCCTTCCTTGATCATGGCCTCTGCAAGCGCGCGAAGCTCGACCTTCCTGACCTTCCCGTTGGCCGTCTGGGGCAACCGCT
This sequence comes from Devosia sp., assembly GCF_030689745.1. Classification (GTDB taxonomy): domain Bacteria; phylum Pseudomonadota; class Alphaproteobacteria; order Rhizobiales; family Devosiaceae; genus Devosia; species Devosia alba. The sequence goes on along the minus strand of NZ_JAUYGL010000063.1, from coordinate 13,398 downwards.
TGAGCACAGCGACATAGCGTGGCAGCTTGTGCCGAGAGATCGTCTGGCGACACCAGTCGCGGATAGCCGCTCCATCGACATTGCGACCATCGCGGGGCACCACGAAGGCGAATATCTCCTCGCCAAGTTCGGCATCAGGCACTCCGACCACCTGTGCCTCGGCGAGGTCTTGATGCCCCAGAAGATAATCCTCGATCTCGACGGGGTAGATGTTCTCCCCGCCTCGGATCAGCATGTCCTTGATGCGGCCCACAATCCGCAGGTAGCCGCCCTCGTCCAGGGTCGCGATGTCGCCGCTGTGCAACCAGCCCTCCTTGTCGATTGTCTCGGCAGTGCGCTGCGGCATGTCAAAATAGCCGGTGGTGACAAGAAAGCCGCGGACAAGTAACTCGCCTTCCATTCCAGTCGGCACCGTCGCTCCGGTGGACAGATCCGCGACGCGAATTTCCACATGCGGTAAAGGCACACCGGCGGTCGTGACCTTTATGTCCAGCGGATCATCAGGAACTGTCTGGGTGATGATCGGGCTGCACTCGGTCATCCCCATGATGATGACCGGCTCGGCACCGGCGCGCTCCCGCATCTCCCGCATGAGGCTTGGAGGAATCGCGGTACCGCCCGTATAGGCGACACGCCAGCCCGACAGATTGCGGCGCCCTTCTGCAAGCGCAGCATCCTGCATCATGCGAACATACATGGTTGGTACGGCGTTGGTTATCGTGGCCCCATGCGCCTCCATCAGGTCGAGCATGCGCGCTGCATCAAAGCTCTCCATGGCAACGAGACAGCCCCCGACGGCGGCCATGCCGATCACGTTGCACACGCAACCGGCGGTGTGAAAAAATGGCATGGCCGATACCATCACATCGGTTTCGCGGTAACCGGCGCGGTGTCCGGCAAGCCTGGCATTGTTCACGGTGCCATAATGGGTGAGCATCACGCCCTTGGGCTTGCCCGTCGTGCCGCTCGTATACTGCATCTGCGCAATATCCCGCGCGCCGACCGTTGACATGCGCGCGTCAAGCTCGGCCTGATCGACCGCCTTGCCTCCATCCAGGAATCCGTCGAACCCCATTGCCCCGGCGATGGGCACACTTGCCAGTTGCACGAGGCGGCGCAGGTCGGGATATGCGGCGGCGTCGACCTTGCCATTGCGGGATGCTCCGTCGAGCATCGCGCCGATCATCTCGGACACATCAAAGCCGCGATACTCGCCGACGACGAACAGGCTACCGATGCGACCCTGGGTGAGGAGGTAAGCCAGTTCGGCGCGGCGGAAGGCAGGATTGACCGTCACCATTACGGCACCGATCCGGGCGAGCGCATATTCCAGCAGCACCCATTCCGGCCGGTTCGGCGACATCACGGCAACGCGGTCGCCATGAGCGACGCCCATCGCCATCAGCGCCTTGGACACCTGGTCGACGCGGCTGTCGAGCTCGGCATAGCTCCAGCGAACCTGGATTCCACTATCCACCTCGTCGAAGACAATCGCCGGCCTGTCGGCATGGCGCGCGGCCTGTTCGCGCAGCAGCGCGCCGAGCGTGATGTCGCGCAACGGGAGCCCATCGGTTTCCGCGGTCCAGTGCGACACTCCCGGCCTCATCGCCATGCAGGCAGCTCCCAGCTGTTTGCTTTCTGGACACGATCGCGCAAAAGAACATCAGGTTGCGCCGGCACGATCCACTATTACGTTCGACATCAAATAGTTCTATGTCGAACAATATGGAAGATACGACACGGGTCAAGGAGAATCGAATGACTCAACCCCAGGCTGAGGCTATGCCGTCGCCAGAAGACGATGCTGATTCCGCGCAGAACATGCTCGGCTACAAGCTCCGCATGGCCCAGATCCTGGCCTTTCGGGCCTTCGAGGCAAAGCTCACCCGGTATGGTCGGGCGCCGCGCTATCTTGGCCTGCTGGCCACGATAAGGGCTGACCCCGGTTTATCGCAGAACCGGCTCGCCGATGCCGTTGCCCTGCGCCGGTCAAGCCTCGTGAACATTCTTGATCAGCTGGAGGCCGACAATCTGCTGATCCGCAAGCCGTCGCCAACCGATCGGCGGCGCAATGGCGTGTGGCTGACTGAAAAAGGGCAGCAAACCGTAACCGCCCTTCTCAAGGAGGCGGCGCTTGAAGATGCGCGAATGACGAAGGATCTCACCAATGACGAGATCAAGGCGCTTCACACCATACTCGCGCGTGTCATTCACAATTTGCAGGTATGAAGATCGCAACCAGCCCAAGTCGCATACTGTCCCCCATGTTGCGTTCATGTCGCGCGGAGTCGCTGAGGGAGTCGAGAAAAAGCCGACCTTGCGCCTGTCCACAGGCCCGTCGCCGTCCCAATGGAGGGCTGCTCCTACTTTGGTCAGCCCCCAAATCTGAGGGCGGTGAGGAGTTCAAGAGTCAGTGGTCGCCTCAGATTTGGGTGCTGCGCCCAAATCATCATTGAAATTATTGGTGCACCCGACACGATTCGAACGTGTGGCCTCTGCCTTCGGAGGATTTCGGTTGTTGGTTTTCGGGGGTGCGCTTCGGTTTTCTTATGTTGTCTAGTGGATTGATTTGCAAGGTATTTTTGCCAACTAACCGCGTCTGACGTTTTCCTGCATCTTCCCTAGTTTCCAATTTTGTGGTGAGTATCTGGTGAGTAGGATTGCCAAAGCAGAGGTTTCGAGTGCCCAAGCTCACCAAGACGATTGTCGATAAAGCAGACCTGCGCGCCAAGCAATATACGCTTTGGTGCTCCGATCTGAAGGGCTTCGGCGTCTATATCCACCCCACCGGCAAACGGGCCTATTTCATCGACTATCGGGCCGACACCGGGCGGCGCCGGATGACGATTGGCACCCATGGCGCCATCACCACGGAGCAGGCCCGCAAGCTGGCCATCGAAACGATGGGCGGCATCGTGCTGCAGAAGGATGATCCGCTGCTGGAGCGCAAGACACGCCGGCGCTCAATGACCATTGCGCAGCTGTGCGACCAGTATCTTGATCATGCCCTGCGGGGGCTGATCCTGGGGAAGCGCGGCACGCCCAAAAAGGCATCGACGCTGGCAATCGACCAGGGCCGGATTGAACGGCATATCAAGCCCCTGCTTGGCCGCAAGCTGGTGATCGACCTGGCTCAATCTGATATCGCCAAGTTCATCCGCGACGTGACCGCCGGCAAGACAGCGGTCGTAGAAAAGACCGAGAAGAAGCGCGGCAAGGCTATCGTTGAGGGCGGTAGCGGCACGGCGGCGCGGACCGCAGGCCTGCTGGGTGGTATGCTGACCTACGCAATCGGCGAAGGGATTCGGCCCGACAACCCCGCGCACGGGGTCAAGCGTCCGGCCGATAAGAAGAAGGAGCGCCGCCTGTCGCCGCAGGAGTTTTGCGCACTCGGCAAGGTACTCGATGCCGCTGATGATGAGCTGTGGCAGGGGCTGGCCGGCATTCGGCTGCTGATATTCACCGGATGCCGGATAAGCGAAATCACGAAGCTACGCTGGGCCGAGGTCGATATCGACGGCGAAATGCTTCGGCTGGGTGACACCAAGGAGGGTGCATCGCTCCGGCCCCTCACCGCCCCGGCCATAGCTGTCTTGAAATCGCTGCCGCGCGACGAGCGCAATCCCTGGGTGCTGCCGGGCATCCGCAACCCCAAAGGCCACTACGGTTCACTCAACAATGCCATTGAGCGCCTGGCAGAAAAAGCAAGCCTGACCGATGTGACGGCGCACGTATTGCGCCATACATTCGCGTCGGTCGGGGGCGATCTGAATTATTCCGACGCGACAATCGGCACGATCATCGGCCATGCGGGGCATGGCATTACCAGTCGCTATGTTCACCGGCTGGATTCGGTGCTGGTCGCGGCGGCAAACAGGATCGCGGCGGAAATGGATGGGCAACTAGCCGGCAGACCCGCAGTGGCGGCAGCTTTAGCTGTCGGCTAATTTGGGGCGCCAGCCGGCCCCGGCAACATTGTTGTCGAGCCACCCGAATATGACTGCAGGGTCCATGGAATAAATGGCCTGGCAGTAGCTGCAGTAGCGTACCGCCGGCATATGGGCGTCTATCAAGGCGCGGCTCGCCTCGGGGATACGATGGAGCTGGCCCGCGGTCAGCGACCATTGTGGTGCGGATGCGGCGCTGCAATCCGTGCTGGGGCAGGCTTTCCGCCTCATGGAAATATCCCTTGTTGCAGGTGAGAACCTAATTCCACCTATTGGCGGACCATGGTCGCAATCATATCGTCAGTCTGCATAGGGGTGAGGAGGTTGCAATGGTTATAGCTACGCAGATGCAGGTTGTTGCGGCAGGGCCGGACGGTGTGGAGGCCATTGCAGGCTACCTGCAGGAGGATCGGGGCGGCTTCGCCGCATGGGATCGCGATACTCGATGGCTCGGGAAAAGCGAGCGCCACCGCTTTCCATCCGAGCAACAGGCGTTAGCGGCCATCCAGCGAGCCTATGAGAAGGCCGAGGGCACGACTGTGCGGCTAGTGAGAATGGCGGCCGCCCAGTAAAAACCGCTGGAGATGCCAGGCGCGCCTAGGCGGCAATCGTCATCTTGAGTCCGAGGGCGTGCACCACCTTGAGGACGGTGGCGAATTCAGGGTGCCCGTCTGGGGATAAGGCCTTGTAGAGGCTGGCGCGGCTAAGGCCGGCCTGCTTTGCCACCTCGGTCATGCCTTCGGCGCGAGCAACCGTGCCCCTGGGCACGTTTCCACCACTATTTCCTTTCGGCGATCATGCGCTTGAGGCGCTGCACCGCACTGGAAACTTCATCCAGCTTCTCATCGATAAAATCGACATAACTTTCAGGGTCATTCGTGCTGCCATCGGCAACCAGCAGGCTTGTGAGAGACGCCTCCAGCCGCCATTTGACCTCATCTTCCAAGGTGCCGTTGGCCAATATTGCCTGATGCTCCAACGCATTCCTCACATCGTTCGGAATGCGCACCATTTCATCGATCTTCGCGTGGCAGATATCCACTTGCTCGGCAAGGTCATCCCAGGTGCCGAGGCGATACACGATCTCTGAGTTCATCGATCGACTGTTCTTGCGGGCGGATGCTTCGACCTGCGCTTTCAGGTCAGGCTGCATACGCAGCCCGAACGGCGTGATGTTTGCTGTCAGTTTTCGTTCGTCGTCAGCCATGTTTCGTTCACCCGCAGAACCCTAGCGACATATTGCAGCTAAAAGGGCTTGACGCCATAACTACAAAATGTCGTTATGGCTAACAAATGGCTTCATTTTGTAGCCATGCCCAAGCGGAGTTAATATGACAATTCCAGTCGCCCTTCATCTGACAGTGCGAATACCGTCCGATCTGCGCAACCGCCTGCGCACCAGCGCCACCACGAACCGCCGATCAATGAACTCGGAGATCATCCACCACCTAGACTGCGCCCTCGAAGCTCAGAAAACGAAAGGCGCGGCCGGGAGTGCAATCCCGCCGCGCCATGATCACACCCAAACCGACGAAGGAACAGGCAATGAATAACCAGAGCAATACCACGTCAAAAAGGTCGCGCCAAGATCGTGTCACGATCCCTGCGTCCGACCTGCTGGATATCCTCGATCGGATCAGCGAGGGACGGCGCCTAGCAGAAGCCTGCTGTCAACTGGGGGTGGCCGGAGACGCTGACGTTGCGATTATCAGTGCTGTCGGCCAAGCCGCAGATGCCGCACTCGAAGCCGCCTATGAAACAGCGGATACGCATCGTTTGGCGCGCGTGAAAGGTGGTGACACCCCCAGCGTCAAGGCATCAGGCCCCAATGTCTATGATGTTGCGGATGCCGACCTCGGGGCAATGAGCCCCCTCCTGCTAGCGGCACTTTATGACATGCTTCACGGCCAATACAATCTTGCCATCGCCATGACCTCCCAACCGCGATGCAATTTGGATGGAGAGTTTGCCGGTTACAACGCCGCAGGCGTAGCCATAGAGTCATTCTCCAACTTCCTCTTTGACTACATGTGCAAAGTCATAGATGCGGCGCGGGAGTATTGCTGCGAAGATATAGTTGAGGTCGATATCCGGGCGCGTTTGCTGCTGCGCTATGAGGTCGAATATGACGAGGAGCTAGTTACTTTTCTGGCGAGAACGTCCGACTCGATTGTGCGCACCTGCGGTAGGGCGGAGGTGCGCTGATGTCCCCCCTCAAGCCCCGCCTGCGCCGCCGGGAGGCCGCTGCCTATTTACTCGATGCCCATGGCGTTCCAGTCGCCGTGGCCACCCTGGCCAAGATGGCGACGGTCGGCGGCGGTCCCGCCATCACCTATTTCGGTCGAATCCCGCTCTATGCACGGGGCGATCTCGACGCCTGGGCCGGCCAGAAGCTCGGTCAGCCCGTGGCCTCGACTGCCGGAAAGGCGGTGTCATGAGCGATGGCCTCACCGATCCAGACAAGATCGCCGCTGCGGCGCAGTGGCTTGCCGACAATTGGCATGTTGCTCCGCAGCCTTTTACGCGCACCCTGCGGGAGATGTTCGGCCTGGCGTTTCCTGACGCCTGCAAGGCCATGGCCGAGGCCAAGCGCATCCATGAGCGGGCGGATGCAGTCCGTTAGGGTGCTTGCCATGAGTGTCAGGGCGCTAACTTGGGCCGCCGGCCAGAAGGCGGGAAGCGGCAATTTTCGCGCCGTGCTGTGGGTGCTGGCAGACAGGTCAGATGACCATGGCGTGTGCTGGCTCGGCCAGCAGCTTATCGCTGAAATTGCCGAGATTTCGGAGAGGACGGCACGGGACGCACTGCAGGCTTTGACCGAGCGCAAATTGATTACCCGGGAGCGCCGGCAGCGCAAAAGTGGGTCTCGCACGTCCGATCTAATTCGCCTCAGCATACCGGCAGATTTTGCCGTTAGGCGCGTCAAAAAAAGCGAGACGTTACCGGCGAAATCTGCCGGTGACCTACCGGCAAATACTGCACGAGTTACCGGCGAAATTTGCCGGGGATACTTAAAAGAAGAAACTAAACCCCTTAACCCCTTAAAAGCGACGGAGGCCGATATGGCCATTCGTGACGTTCTCACCGACATCGGCGTGAGTGCCGATACGGCAGAGGCGTTGATGAACGCATACGCCTTTGCAGGACACCCCCTCGACATTGAGACCGTCAAGCCACTGGCTCGAAACCTGGACGGTCCCGAACCGGATCGGCGCGCACGGCACCTGCTGGAGAATGGGCTTGGGAGGATCGGTGGACGCCGATCCAGTCGCGCCCCAGCCCAGGCGCCAGCGCCAGCCCAGGCAATGCGGCGCGTCAATCGGGAGCTTGAGCCCGACCTGTGGCGGCGCTGCTGCGAGGCTTCTAGCCATCCCTTGACCATGACCGGCAAAGACGGCGGCTGGCCGTTTGATGCTGACCTGGTCGACGGGTTTGAGGCTGTGCCGTGATGACCGGGCCGCGTCCCTCACCCCACCACCCCCTGGTTAGGGACCGTATTTCCGGTCTCGCTCGCTGCGGTGCGGATGCGGCCCGAGTTCCGGTCAGTTTCTCAAGGAAAAACAAATGGTTAACAGGGAAACACGATGAGCACTCCGGTTAACAGCGTCCGCGTCTGGTGGTCAATCGGCCAGATCGCCACGCGCGACGGCGTGAGCAAACCGGCCGTTAGCAAGGCTGTGGCGAAACTGGTGCGTGACCATGATTTGCCGGTTCGTCGTGACGGTAGGAGCAGGGTCGAGAGCGTCAGTGTTGCCCACTACGATCACCTCCGGGCGGAGTATTCCAGTTCCGAGCAAAGTGTCATTCCACCTGTGGTCACGGAGCAACCTGGATCGTCAAACGAGTCCCGAGACGAGGCCCTACGGCAGGAGGCGTGGCTCCGCCTGGGTCGGGCACAACTGGACCACCAGAAGGAGGCCGGCCAGCTCGTTCGTGTCGACAAGCTCATCGAGGCGCTTGGGGTTGCCGGGCGAACCATACAAAACGAGATCAATCGTTTGGCCAACAAGGCGGACGACATTGCACTTGCCGTTTCCAAGGAGGGTACAAGCGGCGCCCGCATAGCGCTCCGCACAATCGCGACTGAAATCAACACGGCCGTCGCCGCCGCTCTGGAAAAAATCGCGGCGGCCGCGCCAGAGCACGATGCCGCGTCAGAAGCCGACCCCGACTAGCGGCCGCCATGAACCCCGCCCCAGACAGCATCGCTGAAATTGTCCGTGTCGCCTATCTGTTGTCGGTGTCGAACGATCCCGGCCTGCGCCAGGTCGGGGCCGCGTTGACGGTATGGCTTGAGGGTGGGTGCAAGGGGTCACTCGAGGCGGAGCTGGGGCTCCGCCAGCGGGGCGGTGTCAGCCCAGGACGCAAAATGGCACTGGACGCTAGGAACGCCATGCTGTGTCGCCTGGCGCGTGATTTGCCCGACTGGGCGAGCCTCGCACCTGGCGCAGCCGCGCGGCACATGCGCAGCTCATTTGATCAATACCACGCGTCACGCTGGCCACGTGAGCGCGACAACATCGACAGTCCAGCCGCCGAGCCGGCTGCAACGTGGTGGCGTCTGCTGCGAAGCGAAACGGCCGTTCCCAACGTCAAACGCCTGCAGCAAATTCTCGCTGATGGAAATTCAATAGGGCGTTTGAATTTCCCGGCGGCGCCTTCATCGTCGTGTTCGACCAACGACACAAAGGTGAGAAATGACCTCCAAACTTGACCTGAAGCGGCTCGATATTTTGAAGGGCATAGCCAAGCGTGAGAACGGGGCTCTGAGTGAGGCCCGCAAAAATGTAAATGAACTCTACAAGCAGCTTGCCAAGGCAGACGACGAGATCGCCCGACAACGGCAATCCCGTGGTGGTGAGCCGGCCATCAAGGCGCTGGAAGCCAAGCGCGCGACCATCCTTGCAAATATAAGCGATGCCGAGGCCGCCACAACTCCACTGGCCGAACGTGCCGACACGGCATTGGCTTTGCCTGAAAACTGCAGCCGCTGGATTGCCCAGCAGGCCGCGATGGAAGGGAGTGTCTGACTTGTCCCTCTTTTCAAAGGTAAAGCCGAACCTTAACGCTATTCATGACGCCTCCCGCGCCCTGGTGAGTGGGGTGGAATTATTGCGTCGACAAATCCAAGAACTGCGGGAGCAGCGCCGCACAACGTCGCTGGCACCGGTCGATGAAGCTGAGGCCCGCCGTAGGCTGGACAGCTGGGTCTCCGATATGCGCGGTCAGGTACTTGAGCAACTTTCTCCGGCAATGTTCACGGCTCCGGACTACCAGCCCAGGACGCCGCCGGCCAACAGCCCGATCACCACTAGCGCGATCGCAGTGCTGCTCGGTGAGATGTATTCGGAGCTGATTGCTCGGCAATACTCTCAGGTCAGTGGCATCACTGACGATGAGCGCAAGGCGGCGCTACGCCAGATCGATGCCGATATCCTGGATGCGGAAATGACCGAGGAGTCCATCATTCGCAATGCCGAACAGGCAGGGATCAGCATTATGCGCCGACGCGATGCCGACCCCCGTGCCGTGCTGGCCTTCGATGCAGATCTTCCTTGAGCATCCAAAGAGCAGGAGAACAGTCAGTGAGCATCCTAGTCGACACATACTTCGCCACACATTCGCCCCGAGCTGAGGCGTCCAAAACTTCGCCGTTACCTGGTCTAGTAGCGCCACTAGCTGGTGTTCCCAAAGCCATCCCAGCGGTCATCACGAACACTGCCGCGCCCGGAGATTTGGCGGACGCGAAGCTGAAGGCGAGTCTAGCTGCCATCGCAAGCAGGCGTGCCTCGGCAAAGCAAAGTCGTCCTGCCGCAAGCATCGCACGTTCGAGCGACGGCAAGGCCTGGGAGAGGGGTAGACGCTGAATTTTTCAGCTCTGCCACCACATCCGCCCGACTAAGTTAAACCAGGTTTCGAAAGGACCGATTATGCCAAATCACCCCCACACGATAACTCTCACCAAGCCCATCCTGCACAATGGGCAGAGCTACAGCGAACTCGCTTTTTCCCGCGAGATGCAGATGCGTGACATGTTCGCCATGGACGAACATGAGGGCCAGACCCGGCGCACAGCTGCGCTCTACGCCTCAATGGCCGATGTGCCGTTCGAAGTGATCGCTCAACTCAATACCGCCGAAATGGCGCTGGCGGCGCAGGCGGTCGCCGCTGTCTCGGGAAAGCTATCAGGCGCCGCGCCGATCAGCCCGCCGGCGGCGAGCGGTGCAGCTGGTGCGACGTCATAGCTGAGATCGCCCACTATCTGAACACGCCGGTTCCGACCGTTATGACCATGACGGTGGAGCACGGCCTGATGTTTCACAAAAGCGCCATGCGGATCGCAAAGGCGCAGCGCCGCCGAACGTAGGGAAATGACATGGCAAAGCTCGAAAGCAAACTCGTCGTATCCCTTCAGAACAAGGTTTCTCGCAACGCGCGTGAAGTCGAGCGCAGTATTGATGGCATTCACGCGGCCGCCGACCGCCAGGCGCGAGCCATGGCCGATGCGCGTGGGCGCATGTTTGATGCCGTCGCGATGGGGTACGTAACCTACCAGGCGCTCTCGCGGCCGATAGGGGCGGCGATTGCCTTCGAAGCCAAGCTGGAGGACATTCGGCAGAAAGCAGACTTGACGCGAGGTGCCATCACCGAATTGGGTAAGGAAGCGCGCCAGGTTGGATTGGATACCGCCCAGGGTGCAGCCAATATCAGTGGTGCTATTGATACGCTGATCGGCAGCGGCGCCGTTACCCCCGAACAAGCCATTGTTGTGGCAGAGCCGCTCGGCATGGCGGCGACGGCCTATGACGCAGTTCCGACAGAAATGGCGGAAGCGACTGCGGCGCTGATTGGCAATCTTGGTATTGCCGCTGCCGAGATGGAACATGCCTACGACATCATGGCTCAGGGCGGAAAAGAGGGGAAATTTGAGCTTCGGGATATGGCGAAGGAGTTTCCGGCCGTCACCGCCGCCGCCAAGGCTCTGGGCATTCAGGGCACGAAAGGATTAGCCGACCTTGTGGCGTTGCTTGAGGTGGCGGCTACCGGTGCGGCGAGCGGAGCGACCGCCGCCAACAACATGTCGAACTATATGCAGAAGATCATGGCGCCGGACTCGATCAAGAAGCTCGGCGCTGCCGGTGTCGACATCGTTGCCGAAATGAATGCCGCCGTGGCTGCGGGGCAATCGCCGATGGAACGTTCCCTGGAGATTTTGAACGAACTCACTGAGGGCGGCAAGCAGGAGCTGATTGGCCAGTTCTTTTCCGACAAGCAAGTGCAGGAATTCATCCGCCCGCTGATGACCGGCATGGATGAGTATCGCCGGATACGGGATGAGGCGTTCGCGGCCGATGGTGTCGTCTCTAGGGATTTCCAGGAACGTCTGAACACTCCGGGGGGCGCTATCACCCGATTTGAGGCGTCGATTGAAAACCTCAATATTGCGCTTGGCACGGCGCTGCTGCCGGCGTTGACCGATTTCATCCAGTCAGTAACGCCGATGATCGATAGCGTTTCCAGTTTTGTCGATGCCAACAACAAGCTCGTCGCGGCTGTTGTCGAAATCACGGCCGCCCTGATCGGGTTGCGACTGTTGGCAGCAACCGGCGGCTACCTCAAAGCCTTCATGGGGATGGGTGGCGGATTGCCTGGGCTTGGCGGCGGCAGGGGCAGTGGGGCACGTGGTGCGGCGGGTGGGGCGCGGGGCGTCGGCGGTGGCGGTGCTAATTTGGGCGGCCTGGGCATGGTCGGATTGATTAGTGGTATTGGCGTCGCCAGCGATATGGCGGCGTTTCAGGACGCTGTCAGGGCTGACGGCGGTCAGGCGTGGCTGGCGGCCCGCGATGCGAACGACAAGGCAATGAATGACTGGTTGCGCGAGGTCGATGTCGGAGGCTTCAAGCCGTTCGCGGCATATGAAAGCCTGGTGAAGGCGGTTCACGGCGGTGATGAGGTTGTTGAAAAGGCTAGGCCAGCGGCGGAGGCCCTGGCCGACTTGAGACACGAGATTGCGCGGGTCAAAGAGGAAATTGTAGGAATTCCGCCGCCTGCATTCGATGGCGCCATGGATACAGCGGCGCCACTACGAACAAACTTGGCCCGGCTTGAGGGTGAGCTTGCCATGCTGGAGGCCAGTGCGGCAGAGTCAGGTGCCAATATCGGGGACGGGCTGCAGAATGGCATTTCGCTAAGATTGCCTGCAGTTGCTGCCGAAATGGCCAATCTTATGCAGCGGCTTCGAGTGCTTGCAGGCGCCGGTGTCAACATTCCGCTGCGCGTCACGGGGCCACAGACCAGAGTGTTTGACACGTCCCTGCCGCATTTCGCCAAGGGTGGTGCGTTTAGTCCCGGTTGGGCCGTGGTGGGCGAGGAGGGGCCAGAAATTGTTCGGTTCGGGGCCAGCGGGTTCGTTCATACAGCCAGAGACACAGCTGGGATGTTGGCCGGCCGAGAGGGCAGAATTGGAGGGCCAAGTACAATCTCCATCCACATGGGCGGGGTCACCGTGCAGGGGGTGGCCGATCCACAACGCGCAGTGGACCTGATGTTCAGCCAGCTTGAGGAACGGGTAAATGACGCCCTCGACGGCATCCATGCCGACATTGAATTTGCAGGATAGATCATCGATGTCGGATATTACGAATATCTCAGACCCTGCCGTTGCGGACCTCCACGGCCAGCTCATAGCCCTGACCACCATGTTAAAGCTGGCTTTGTCGCTCCATATTGGCAAACTGCCAGAAAGCGAGCGCCTGGCAGTTTACGCCGGACTGGATCGAGCGATTAATGGCCCGATTGAAGGCGCGGATGGGGTGATGTCCACCGATGCCGCGCTGTTGGCGTTCGAGCATATGCGCACGATGCTCACCGATATTAAGAGCACCGTCACAAGATTGACTGAGCGCTAGATCTTTTTCAGAAGCTTCCCATCGCGCTCTTTCCTGGGGCGCAGTTGCTGCACTGATACCATGGCAGCGTCGAACGCTCGCTGCACCTGTTGATCCTCCCCGACTTGGCTACCGTGGCCCCCTCGAGGCTCGTCAGAAGGCTTAAGGACGCACAGCGCCCGCATGCGCTTGATACCCGCTCGTGTGACGAAATGCCGACGCCCGATCTTCTCGATCACTAGCCGACCCCGCGCGGCCTCGGCCCGCAAGGTCGCAGGAGAGATGGTGCCTCGAAAAAGTATTTGGCATGCCTCGGCTAGGGTCAGAGGCTCATCTTCGTCTGTCATCAATCACACCTGAGAGTGCGTCCGACTGGTGAGTATTTGGTGAGTTGCCCGCCAAGGCGGCTAGGGCCATTTGGCCTAACTCATTGAAAGTATTGGCGCACCCGACACGATTCGAACGTGTGGCCTCTGCCTTCGGAGGGCAGCGCTCTATCCAGCTGAGCTACGGGTGCATCCGTGACGCGGGGGCGGGGCCCCGGCTGAACGGGCGCAAACTAG
>NZ_JAUYGL010000061.1 GCF_030689745.1 Devosia sp. | reverse complement strand
CCATAGGCCTCGATCTGGCCAAGCGTGTTTTTCAAGTTCATGCCGTTGACGCGTCTGGAGACGTTGTCGTGCGCAAAGCCCTACGGCGATCGCAAGTTCTGCCGTTCTTCACCAAGTTGCCGCCCTGCCTGATCGGTATCGAGGCGTGCGGCACTTCCCATCATTGGGCGCGCGAGCTGACGCGGCTCGGTCATGAGGTCCGCATGATGCCGCCGGCCTACGTGAAGCCGTATGTGAAGCGCGGCAAGAACGATGCCGTGGACGCCGAAGCGATCTGCGAAGCCGTGACCCGCCCGACCATGCGTTTCGTGGCGATGAAGTCAGCCGAGCAGCAGGCGGCACTGTCGCTTCACCGCACGCGCAATCTCCTGGTTAAGCAGCGCACGCAGCTGGTCAACATGATCCGCGGCCTACTGGCCGAGTTCGGCATCGACATTCCCGAAGGGTTGGAGCGGGCTCTTGGCCTGGCACGCCAGATCGTCGCCAAGGAAGTAACGCCAGACGTGCCGCAGATGGCGATGCATGTTCTAGACCTGCTTTGCGGACAGGTCCTCGATACCCATGTCCGTTTGCAGGCGATCGACCGAGCGATCCTTGCCCTGCAGAGAACCGATGAGGTGGCGCGGCGTCTGTCGACCATTCCTGGGATCGGCCCGGTCGGTGCAACGGCACTCGCGGCATCGGTTGCTGATCCCGGACAGTTCCGTTCGGGTCGAGAGTTCGCCGCCTGGCTGGGGCTTACACCCTCGCAAAACTCGAGTGGTGGCAAGGACCGGCTCGGCCGCATCACCAAGATGGGTGATCGGTATCTGAGGAAGCTCTTGGTGATCGGCGCCACCTCTCTGGTCCGCCGAGCTAAGTATAAATCCCAAGCAGCAGATACCCACCTCCTGGTGTTGCTTGCCCGAAAGCCGGCGCGTGTTGCGAGCGTGGCCATGGCCAACAAGATGGCCCGCGTGGTCTGGGCGGTCATGGCTCGCGGCGAGGTCTACCAAGCTCGCCATACTCCCAGCCTTGCAGCGTAAAACCAGCGAGAGATTGCATCCTGAAGCAATATCCAGTTCGAGCCGATTAACCGGCTCCATGAGGTTGTGAGAGCGACGCGATGTGATGGCGAAACCGGTCAGGCCGGAAACAGGGACAACCCGTCGAATGTCTGAGGCATCATAGCCTGAATTTCAGATTGGGACCCTGTTCGCCGACCCCATCAGGGCCAGCAGTCTCCAATGGCTGCATCAACAGGCCGGACAGAAGACTGCACCCGACCAACGCGCCAGAACGTCGAATTACCTCTTGCAATGCGGGGGCCATCCACAGAAGTCATTGGGGGGCCGGCACTGCCGACAGGAATACCGATTGGCGACATCCTTGGCTGAGCGCGTCAGTCTGCCTGGGGCACAAGTGAATACCCTTGTTGCCGGATATCAGCGTCGATCTTGGTGCCGTACCTGCTCAGGAGCTTATCGTCCGTCAGTGTCGTCGCCAGATTGCGCCATTCCAGGTGCTGCAGGTGCTCTGGAATTCCGCCAAGCGGACCGTAAGGCAATACCAGCAACTCGCGCGGCGTCTTGCCGTCGTCGTGCGCAACAAAGACATTCACTTTCATAGTCGCCTCCCAACCTGCGCCATAGAGACATGCCCCGCAAAACCGCGCAACAACAACATCGAAAGGGGACCACTGTGGTCTGGATAGCCATCCTGACGGGGTCTCCTGCTGAGTGACTTCCCGATGGCTCGGAGGGCAAAATGGCGGCCATGCACCCGACCGCTGATTTCGACATTGCAGTGGGCGCTGCCAGTCATGAGGCGCAGATCCGCCAGGCCCAAAGCACAGTATTGGTAAGCTCACCTGCTGCGGCGTGACCAATGCGACCGGCCGCACCGTCGAGCGCTAGTCCAGCAAGCCGATTAGCCTGACCGGCTTGAAGCCCTGCATGGCATCTATGCCTGAGCGATCGCACACTGTGCCGCTGGCGTGTAGGCCGGGCAGTCGACATTGTTTAGCGCATCGGTGATCAGCCCGGCAATCCGGGCCAGGGTTGCTGCTGGGGGCCGGCGATCTCTGTGCTGGAGATGGCGGTGCGGGGGCGGATACATGGCCAACCAGTGACGCCGGTGGGTCAGCACCGTCGTGCGTGAACTGCAGGGTGAGCCAATCGCACCTCCCGAGCGCCTTGGTCCTTGGCAATGCTGAGGGCGATCTTGGGTGTTATCGCACGACCTCAGCATGGCCGGGGCGCCGGGTCGGTTCTCGTAGTAGGTTGGAGCGGGCAAATGCCAAAAGTGGCATCCCTCGGCGACGCCCATTCCTTTGGGCCTGCATGGCGAGCATGCTCTTGCTTCTCGGCACGGGTCCCGGCCGAAGGGCTCGCCACTAGAAACTCCAGATCAAGTGCCCGCGTGCCGACCAAGCTACGACACCTGATCCATAACAGACTGGGCAAGTTGTTGCCGGCCACCTACACCAAACTCAATGCTTCTTGCATGCACTGCTTTCGGCAGTCGAGTACCCAAGTGACGAGCGAAATGTGCTTCCCGCCAAGCGAAGACTCCGGCTATATTGGCTATTTCGATACAGCGACCGTTTCTGAGGATGTGATGCCCGCTTCAGACTACGCACCAGCCATTCGTCATTGG
>NZ_JAUYGL010000054.1 GCF_030689745.1 Devosia sp. | reverse complement strand
CTGGTTGGCGAAGAAGAATTCCTCAATGCGTTCGAGATCATCGCCGCCATCAATCACGCAGATGCGGACATCGTCCAGTTCGAATGCCGACACCAGTCCCCGCGCCTGTGGCACCAGGAATGCCTGGCCATCAAAGAAGGCCGTACCGACATAGCGGGCACCGTATAGCGTGTCCCGCCGCGCCGTCCAGGGTCCATTGCGGGTCAGCACATCGACCGCTTCGGTCTGCAGATGCGCGAACCGGGCCTCCCCGCGCAGGGAGTGAAACTCAATGCGATTGGGATCACCAAACACCGCTGCGGCGATAGCCCGGCACAGATCAACATCAAAGCCGGACCAGCGGCCATCGGCATCGATCTGGGCAAATCCGGGGAGTGGATTGGTGGCGCCGCAAATGAGAAAGCCGCGTTCGCGCACGGCGTCGAGCGTCTGCGCCGCCGCGGGACTGACGGTCAAACCCAACACCCAGCCAATGGCTGCCAGCACCGCTGACAATCGCATGAAAAATCTAGCCAATCTGGTCGTTCCCTTCGCTCGCCTGCCCATATTGGCAGGCGGCAGGGTGCGGTCAAGCCATGCCAGGGCGATTGCCCCGGCCAATTTGCCTGGACAACCCGATAGTGGCCCTCAGTGCAGGATCTGGCTGAGGAACAGCTTGGTGCGCTCGTGCTGCGGATTGGAGAAGAACTGCTCTGGCTCGTTCTGCTCGATGATCTGGCCCTGATCCATAAAGATCACGCGGTCGGCGACCTGACGGGCAAAGCCCATCTCGTGCGTGACGCAAATCATCGTCATGCCTTCTTCGGCCAGGCTGATCATGACATCGAGCACTTCCTTGACCATTTCGGGATCAAGCGCCGAGGTTGGCTCATCGAACAGCATGATGCGCGGCTGCATGCACAGCGAGCGGGCAATTGCCACACGCTGCTGCTGGCCGCCGGACAACTGGCCGGGGAACTTGTTGGCCTGCTCGGGGATCTTGACCCGCTCGAGATAGTGCATGGCAGTCGCCTCGGCCGCGGCCTTGGGCGTGCCCCGCACCCAGATTGGTGCCAGTGTCAGGTTCTGCAGGATGGTCAAATGCGGGAACAGGTTGAAGTGCTGAAACACCATTCCTACTTCGCGGCGCACCTCGTCTATGCGCTTGAGATCGGCGGTCAGTTCAACGCCATTGACGATGATCTGGCCTTCCTGGTGCTCCTCGAGGCGGTTGACGCAGCGGATCAGCGTCGACTTGCCGGAGCCCGACGGCCCGGCAATGACGATCCGCTCGCCGTCCCCCACCGTCAAATTGATGTCACGCAGGACGTGAAAGTCACCGTACCATTTATGCATGCCAATGATTTCGATCGCTGGCTTGGTACTGGTGGCCTTGTCTTGCCGGGTGGCCTGCCCTGAGGCTGCGGTAGTCTGTGAAGGTTCGGACATGAAAACTACCTCTTATGGCCGGTATTGAGACGGCGTTCCATGAACATGGAATAGCGCGACATGGAGAAACAGAATGCCCAGAAGACAATGGCGGCAAACAGGTAACCAGTGGTTGCCGTGTTGGCGGATTGCCACTCCAGCGCGGAGTCGTTTTTGGTTTTGACGGCTTCGAGCAGGTCTTTCATGCCCACGATGTAGACCAGAGAGGTGTCCTTGAAGAGCGCGATGAAGCTGTTCACGATACCGGGGATCACATGCTTGAGCGCCTGGGGCAGGATGATGAAATACATCCGCTGCCAATAGCCCAGGCCCAGCGATGCAGCGGCCTCATACTGGCCACGCGGAATGGCCTGCAGCCCCCCGCGCACCACTTCGGCCAGATACGCCGAGGTGAACAGGGTGACGCCCACCAGGGCCCGCAGCAATTTGTCCACGGTCATGCCCTGCGGCATGAACAGAGGCAGCATGATCGAGGCCATGAACAGAATGGTAATCAGCGGCACCGAGCGGATCAGCTCGATAAAGGTAACGCAGATGGTCTTGATCACCGGCAAGGTGGACTGCCGCCCGAGCGCCAGCACGATGCCCAGCGGGAACGCCAGGGTAATGCCAACCACCGAGATAATCAGGGTAACCAGCAGTCCGCCCCACTTTTCGGTTGGCATTTCCGACAGGCCGAATACGCCGCCGGCCAGCAGGAAATACGCCACCACCGGATAGACAAACAGGAACAGCAGGGCATTGATGCGCTTGAACGGCAGTTTGGGGATCAGCAAGGGTACGAACAGCAAGGCACCCAAAGCAAAGACGATGTTGGGGCGCCAGAGCTGGGGGATGTCGTAGAAGCCGTAGATGAAGAATTCCATCTCGTTGTAGACGTAGGCCCAGCACGCCCCGGCCGTAATGGCACGGCATTCCTCGACAGTGCCCATCGGACCAACGGCGTGGCCGAGGACAAAGTTGAAGAATGGCGGCACCACCCAGAGCAGAAACAGCACGCCGAACGCGGTCAGCAGCGCGTCCATTGGCGTGGCGAACAGGTTCTTTTTGGCCCAGACAACGGCCCCGCTGGTGGGGTTGGGGGCCGGTTTGGCGGCGACCAGTTCAGAACGAACATATCCAGTATCGGTCATGGCTGGTCTCCTACCGCTCAACCAGGGTGACGCGGGCGTTGTACCAGTTCATGATCGCCGAGGTCAGCAGTGACAAGATCAGATAGACCAGCATGGTCAGTGCGATACACTCGATGGCCCGACCTGTCTGATTGAGCGCAGTCCCTGAGAACACATTGACCAGTTCGGGGTAGCCAATGGCCGCGCCAAGCGACGAGTTCTTGGTCAGATTGAGATATTGGCTGGTCAGTGGCGGTACGATGACGCGCATGGCCTGCGGCACGATGACCAGGCGCAGCCGGTCACCTTCCTTGAGCCCCAGCGACTGCGCCGCTTCGGTCTGCCCGTGGTTGACTGCCTGGATGCCGCCGCGGACGGTCTCGGCGATGAACGACGCGGTGTAGATGCTCAATCCGAACAGCAGCGCCAGAAACTCCGGCGGCAGTTGTACCCCGCCCTCGAAGTTAAAGCGCCCCAGCACCGGCGGATCGAACGCCACCTGCGCGCCGCTGATCAGCCAGACCAGGGCAGGCAGGACCAGCAGCACGGCAAGGGAGGTCAGAAACACCGGAAAGCGCTGGCCCGTAGCCTCCAGACGCTTTCGCGCCCAGCGGCGCAGAACCAGAACACCCACGATCGCCACGGCAAGCCCAATCCAGACAAAACCGAACTGCGCATCTGGCAAGGGTTGCGGGAAGAAAATGCCGCGCTGGTTGATGAAGGAATCCAGCGGCAATTCGTAAGAGTCGCGAACGGCTGGCATGGTCTTGAGGACGGCAAAGTACCAGAAGAACAGTTGCAGCAGCAGCGGAATGTTGCGGATGGTCTCGACATAGACCGTGGCCAGGCTGGAGATAATGAAGTTGCTGCTCAGCCGGGCAATGCCAATGGTAAATCCGAGAATGGTTGCGACGACTATGCCGATAAAGGCGACCAGCAGCGTATTGGTGATGCCGACCAAGAAGGCCTGCCAGTAAGTGGATGCGCGGGACCAGGGCAGCAGCGAAAAGCTGATATCGAACCCGGCCGTCTTCCAGAGAAAGTCAAAGCCGGTCGTCTTGTTCTGGGCAGCCAAATTGGCCGCGGTATTGCCGATGATCCAGGCAATGAATGACACCAGGATCAAGCCGACCACGATCTGGTAGACAATGCCGCGGATTACGGGATCGTTGAAAAAGAAGGTCCTGGGGGCCTCAGTGGGCCCCGCGTCAAGCGCAGTCATGTTGTTGGTCCCCGGGCAGCATGCAAGCACGGCTGTTCCATGCGTCGCCGCGATGGCGACAGCTGACGGAACAGAAGGCCCGGTGCCCCCGTCGTGGGAGTACCGGGCCGATGCCTATTTTAGCGGACTGGCGGAGCGTACTGGATGCCACCGTCTTTCCACAGGGCATTCAGACCGCGCTCAAGGCCAATCGGGGTGGCTGGGCCAACGTTGCGCTCATAGGTTTCGGCGTAGTTACCGACCAGTTTGAGGATCTGGTAAGCCCAGTCCTTGGTCAGGCCGAGTGGCGTACCGAAGTCGCCTTCAACGCCAAGCAGGCGCTTGATGGCCGGGTTGTCCGAACCGAGCATCTCGTCGACATTAGCCTGCGAAACGCCGAGTTCTTCAGCTTCGAGCAGGGCAAAATAAGTCCAGCGGGCGATATTGAACCAGATATCGTCGCCCTGGCGCACAACCGGACCAAGCGGCTCCTTGGAGATGATTTCTGGCAGGATGACGTGATCATCAGGCACAGCGAACTTGGACCGTTCTGCAGCAAGGGCTGAAGAGTCGGTGGTGTAGACGTCGCAACGACCGTCTTCATAGGCCTTCACCACTTCGTCCTGATCAACGAACACGACGGTGTTGAATTCCATGCCGTTGGTGGCGAAATAGTCAGCCGCGTTCAGTTCGGTCGTGGTGCCGGCCTCCACGCAGATAGCTGCGCCGGAAAGGTCGAGACCCGAGGCAATGCCGTCGGCCTTGCGGACCATGAAGCCCTGGCCATCATAGAACATGGTGCCAACAAAGTTGATACCAAGCTGGGTATCGCGGCTCATGGTCCAGGTGGTGGTACGCGACAGCACGTCGACTTCACCGGCCGATAGCGCGGTGAAGCGTTCCTGGCTGGTCAACGAGGTGAAGCGGACAGCGTCGGCGTCATTGAAGATGGCTGCAGCAAGGGCACGGCAATAGTCGACTTCCAGACCGGTCCAGACATTGTTGGAGTCGGGTGCCGAGAACCCTGCCACGCCACCGGTCACACCGCACTGGATGTAACCTTTTGCGACCACGTCTTCGAGAATGCCTGCCTGAGCTGACGCCGTCGCGCCGAGACCCAGCGAGGCCGCGACTGCGATAGTTACGAGCGTTTTTTGCATTGTTGTTGCCTTTATTTCCTGACCGTGTGTCCCGTGGTGACAGGCGAACCCAATCCCCCCGGGTGGCACCTCCACTCTTTCAAGAGCAGTTGTGATGCTGCTATGCATGCAAGCGTCTCTTGCTCTTTCCGTCAAGGGTAGAACCAATCATGGGGCAGTATTACTGTCTCGTAATTGACCAAATTGTTAGTTTGACTGGATATTGAGCAGTGAGCCCAGCATGAATGATAAAAAAAGCAGCACCGCCAAGCACCAATCGGTCGAAACGGTACTGACGCACCATGGGCGGACACCCGAAGATCAGTTCGGGTTCGTCAATACCCCGGTCTATCGCGGCTCTACCGTGCTATTCAAAACCCTCGACGACATGGCTGGCCAGACGCAGCGGTTTGCCTATGGCCGCGCGGGCAATCCGACAACGGAAAGCGTCGAAGTACTGGTCAATGAACTTGAGGGCGCCTATCGCACGCGCCTCGTGCCATCAGGCCTGGCCGCCATCACCATTGCGGTGCTGAGTTGCCTTAAGGCGGGCGATGATCTGCTAATCTCCGACAGTGCCTATGAGCCGGGTCGCAGCTTTGCCGACGGGTTTCTCAAGCGCATGGGTGTCTCCACGCGCTACTACGATCCACGGATTGGCGCCGGTATCAGCGCCCTGATGCAACCCAATACCAAGGCTGTGCTGGCGGAAAGTCCGGGCTCACTGACTTTTGAGGTGCAGGATATTCCCGCACTCGCGGCAGCGGCCCATGCCAATGGCGCGCGATTGATAGTGGATAACAGTTGGGCGAGCCCGCTCTTCCATCAGCCGCTGGCGCTGGGTGCCGATCTGGTAGTGCATGCCGGCACCAAAATGTTCGTGGGGCACTCCGATGCCTTTGCCGGCACCATCTCGGCCACTGAAGCGGCCTGGCCCGAGGTCGAATCGACCCGCGCCCTGCTCGGGTTCTTCACCTCGGGCGATGAGGCATTTCTGGTTGCCCGCGGTCTGCGCACCCTGGCAATCCGCATGAAGGAGCATCAGGCGCGGGCGCTCGACATCGCCAGCTGGCTCGAAGCGCAGCCAGAAGTGTTGCAGGTACTGCACCCCGCTCTGCCGAGCCATCCAGACCATGCCCTGTTCAAGCGCGACTTCACCGGCTCGGGCAGTCTGTTCAGCGTCATGCTGGCCCCTGCCCCGCGCGCTGCCGTGGCCGCCTTCGTCGATGGGCTGGCCCTGTTCAGCATGGGCTATTCCTGGGGCGGCTTTGAAAGCCTGTGCATTCCGGTCAAGCTCGGTAGCAACCGCACCGCCAAGCCGTGGACAGCCGAAGGCAATCTGTTTCGCCTGCATATCGGGCTGGAGGGTGTGGATGACCTTAAGGCTGATCTGTCCGCCGCCATCCAACGTTACGCAGCGGCGCGCTAGGCGCGCCGCCCCACCAGCCGGCTCAGGGCCGGCAGCCCCCGAAACCGCACCGAGCCATCCGCGCGGAAGGCGAAGAGCCAGCGGCGACGGGCAAAATAGTTGCGCACGACGTAGGCGCCCAGCGTGCCAACCGCGAAACCGGCGATCACATCGGTCGGATAATGCAT
>NZ_JAUYGL010000051.1 GCF_030689745.1 Devosia sp. | reverse complement strand
CGACCAGGAAGACTGCCAAGGTCAGCCAACTGCGGGCGGAGCGGTAGTCAATGGTGGTGGTGGTCATGGCGTGCGGCTCCGCAAACGTATAGCTCAACCGGTAACGCGCCGGGGCACCGATTGGTTCACCGGGGCGATCATGGTGTCCGGCGCAGGGCGTTGAGATAGAAGCCATCGGTGCCGGTCAGGCGTGGGGTCAGCGCAATGCCGGCGCCGGCCGTGGCGACGCCCGCGGGCGCCCCGGCGCCGAAGGCAGCTTGCCAGAGCGTTTGCGGATCGAGCGAGGCAAAATCGGGATTGGCGGCGAGGAAGGCGGCGACCTGGTCGTCATTTTCTTCGGGCAGGATGGAGCAGGTGATGTAGATCAGCGTGCCATCGGGCTTGAGGAAGCGCCGGGCGTCCGCCAGGATGGCGGCCTGCTCGGCGACGCGCTGGGCGAGCAGTTCGGGGGAGAGCTTCCACTTGGTATCGGGACGGCGGCGCCAGGTGCCGGTGCCGGTACAGGGCGCGTCGATGATGACGCGATCCATCTTGCCGACGAGGTCATCGAGGGCGTCGGGCAGCGGGGCACGCACCTGCACATTGTGGGCCCCATTGCGCTTGAGCCGGTCATAGATCGGCGCGAGGCGGCTGCGATCGCTGTCATAGGCGAAGATCTGGCCCTTATTGGCCATGGCTGCGGCCAGCGCCAGGGTCTTGCCACCGGCGCCGGCGCAGAAATCGAGCAGCTGTTCGCCGGGCGAGGCACCGGCCAGGGCGGCAACGATCTGGCTGCCCTGATCCTGCACTTCGAACCAGCCCTTGAGGTAGCCCTCATCGGTGGTGACATTGGGGGTGCGGGCATCGCCCGAGCCGACAGGCATGGTGACGCCGACCGGGGAGATGGCGGTTGGCACGGCATTGAAGCGGGCCAGCGATTTCAGCACGCGCTCGCGCTGGGATTTCAGCGTGTTGGTGCGCAGATCAAGCGATGGCCGGGCCGCCATGGCCTGGCCCTCGGCGATCCAGCTATCGCCAAAGGCGCGGGTGAGGGATGGCGCGAGCCATTGCGGGACATCGGCAAGGATGTGACCGGCGGTATCGTCGGGGAGCTGGCCGGTGATGCGGGCCAGCTCGTCTGCGCTCAGCGGCTCGGGCGCGTGATCGTCGGTGGCGAAACTGTCGTTGAGGGCGGCGGGGTCGTGCCCCCAGTCGCGCACGGCAACCGCCAGCACCAAAGCGCGCGGGCTGTCATCGGCCATGATGGCGGCATGGGAGGCGCGGCGGCGCAGGGCGTCATAGACCAGATTGCCGATGGCGGCGCGATCCCCTGCCCCGGCGAAACGATTGTTGATCCCCCAGGCCTTGAGCGCTTCGGAGACGGGACGCTTGCGCGTCTCGACGTCTGTGAGGACTGCAATGGCGGCGGATAGACGGCCTGGAAGGCGCATGCGAGACCTCTGATTATTCTACTCTGGTGGGAAGCTGCAGCGTGTTTCCTGCGCTTCCGGTGCTCACGTACCCAACGTACGCTGCGCGCCGGTTCTCGAAAACCCGCCCCATCTCCCACACCAGAGCGAATACTCAAGCGGCCTCTAGGGGCCAGGGGATGCGACGAGAACGCGAAAGAGGACCATTAGCCAGAGGATGGCGAGGACCGCAAGGCCGGCGGTGTAGATGGCGAAGCGCTGCAGCAGGTGATTGGTGGTGACATGGATGATGGCGTGGGCATAGCGCAGGGCCACGAAGAGCCCGGCGGCGGCGGCCTCCAACCAGGTCACGCCGCCCAGCATGAGGGCCAGCAGGGCCGCGACGTAGAACAGCACGGGCAGCTGGAACTGGTTGTCGAAGCTGTTGGAGAGCAGGCGCGCCCTGAGCGGATAGGCAGTGCGGTCCACGGCGATGGCGGCCATGGCGATTTCGCCGGACATGACACGCGGCACGCGCTCGCGGCCCATCAGCACGAGAATGGCCATGGTCAGCAGGGCCTGGGCGGCCATGGCCAGGATCATGAGCTTGGCGAGAAGAGGCATGAATAAAGCTCCGCTAGAGAGTCTGCTACGCGTGGCAAGTGCGTTTGGATGCGTGAAGTTGTTTTGGGGGCATGGCCAGCGACCGCGCGGCGCGAGCCGGGCGGTTGGGGCAGACGGACGGATCCCGAGACGGCTTTCGCCTCTGGTAAAGTTAAAAACGAGACGATCGCCGTCCCGGGACGCCGGTTTTTGGAACTGTACGGCGGCACGGGGATCGCTCGCCCCCACACGGCCGGACTGGAACCTGTGGAAGAGACGAACTTCCACCCGGCTCACCCCAACCACTGTTCGCCTGCAGGCCGCCCATGCGGGGTGATGGGCATGAGTATGCGCTCGGTTTGAGGGCCGGGGATAAGGGGGACTGGCGCTGGCGCCGAGGAACGCTTGGCAAACCAGCGTTCAGTCAGTGCAGAGCCCTCGGGTCAAGCCCGAGGGTGACGGTCTGTGGGCAGGCTTCGGGGCCCTCGGGTCAGGCCCGATTATGCCGAGGGCGACGGTCCTTGGGTGGGAACCGAAAGTGCCCCTGCCCCGGCCTAGCGGCCGGAGCGGTAGTTGGGGGCTTCGCGGGTGATGGTGACGTCGTGGACGTGGCTCTCGCTGAGGGCGGCGCCGGAAATCTTGACGAAGACCGAATTGTCGCGGAACTCCTTGAGATTATGGGCGCCGGTATAGCCCATCGAGGCGCGCAAGCCGCCCGCCAGCTGATGCAGCACCGCGCCGGCAGCGCCCTTGTAGGGCACCTGACCTTCAATGCCTTCGGGCACCAGTTTCATCTGGTCGCGCACATCCTGCTGGAAGTAGCGATCAGCCGAGCCCGAGCCCATGGCGCCGACCGAGCCCATGCCACGGTAGGATTTGTAGGAGCGGCCCTGATGCAGATAGACCTCGCCGGGGCTCTCGTCGGTGCCGGCTAGGAGCGAGCCGACCATGACGCAGGAAGCGCCGCCGGCCAGGGCCTTGGCCATGTCGCCGGAGAATTTGATGCCGCCATCGGCGATGACCGGGATGCCCTGGCGGTCGCCTTCCTCGGCGCAGGCCATGACGGCGGCCAGCTGGGGCACGCCGACACCAGCGACGATGCGGGTGGTGCAGATCGAGCCGGGGCCAATGCCCACCTTGACCGAATCGGCGCCGGCATCGACCAGCGCCTTGACAGCTTCGGCGGTGGCGACATTGCCGGCGACGATGCGCACGCCATTGCTCTCGCGCTTGACGCGCTCGACGGCATCGGCAACGCGGACGGAGTGGCCGTGCGCGGTGTCGATGACCAGAAGGTCAACGCCAGCGTCGATCAGTTGCAGGGACCGCTCATGGCCGGCATCGCCAACGGTGGAGGCCGCCGCGACGCGCAGGCGCCCGCGTTCGTCCTTGACGGCATTGGGGTTGAGCTGGGCCTTTTCGATGTCCTTGACGGTGATCAGGCCGGTGCAGCGATAATCGGCATCGACCACCAGCAGCTTTTCGATGCGGTGCGTGTGCAGCAGCACCTTGGCCTCTTCCTTGGAGACGCCATCGCGCACGGTGACCAGTTTTTCAAAAGTCATCAGTTCGCGGATGGGCTGGGCAGGATGGGAGGCAAAGCGGACGTCGCGATTGGTGAGGATGCCCACCAGCTTGCCAATGGCCCGCCCGCCGGTGCCGCCGTTCTCGACGACCGGAATGCCGGAAATCCGGTTGGACTGCATCAGCGAGAGCGCATCGGCCAGGGTGGCATCGGGGCCGATGGTGATGGGGTTGATGACCATGCCGCTTTCGAACGACTTGACCATGCGCACCTGTTCGGCCTGCTGGTCGGCGGTCAGGTTCTTGTGGATGACCCCCATGCCGCCGGCCTGGGCCATGGCGATGGCCATGCCGCTTTCGGTGACGGTATCCATGGCCGATGACAGAATGGGCAGATTGAGCGCTATGTCCTTGGTGACATAGGTCGAAATGTCGGTTTCAGACGGCAGAATATCGGAGCGCGCCGGCTGCAGCAGCACGTCGTCAAAGGTCAAAGCCGCGTCGCCAGTAATAGTGGTAATAATCTTCGCCAAGGCCAGACCTTTCCGGACTTCTGAATGGGATCAGAGATGTAGGATGCTGAACCGGACAGGGTTTTTGTCGGGTTCTGGTTGGCGAGGGTCAATAGCACCGGCAGGGGCACTTGCATAGTGGGTGGCGGTGGATGGCGGCTATGCCATGAAACCACAGTGCGAAACGACGCTGATCTTTCGCGCGACAGGCGTCTGGCCGGGTTCTCAGAACTGCCGGCACGGTTCATATTGGGCCGCCGCAGCCGCGACGCCTTCCGATTCCTTTCTGGTTCCCATTCCGTGATCCGCGCTACTCCGCTCATCCTGGCCGTCGCCCTGTTCATGGAACAGATGGATTCCACGGTCATTGCCACCTCCCTGCCGGCAATCGCCAGCGATATCGGCAGCGAGCCGATTGCGTTGAAACTGGCGCTGACCGCCTATTTCGTGGCGCTGGCCATTTTCATTCCGATCAGTGGCTGGATGGCCGACCGGTTCGGGGCCAAGAACATCTTCCGGATCGCCATATTCGTGTTCATGCTGGGCTCGCTGGCCTGCTCATTCTCGTTCTCGCTCGAGACTTTCGTGCTGTCGCGATTCTTCCAGGGCATTGGCTCCTCGATGATGACGCCGGTGGGGCGCCTGCTGCTGGTGCGTTCAACGCCGCGCAATGAACTGGTTTCGGCCATGGCCTGGCTGACTATTCCGGCGCTGCTGGGACCGCTGACCGGGCCGCTGATCGGGGGATTTCTGACCACCTATCTGAGCTGGCACTGGATTTTCTGGATCAATATCCCGATCGGCATTGCCGGGATCATCCTGGTCAGCATCTTTCTGCAGGTGCCAGAGGAACGCTCGCCGCGCCGGCTCGATGTGAGGGGTTTCCTGATTGCAGCGGTGGCGTTCTCCGGCACGGTGTTCGGGCTCTCGGTGGTCAGCCTGCCGGCGCTGCCGATTGCCTATGGCTATGGGACGCTGGCCGTGGGGCTGATTGCGGGCGGACTGTATTTCGTCCATGCCCGGGCCACCCAGCACCCGCTGCTCGACCCGCAATTGTTTCGCCACAGGCTGTTCCGCTCGGCGGTTATCGGCGGCTCATTCTTTCGCATCGGCGTGGGTGCGGTGCCGTTCCTGCTGCCGCTGATGCTGCAACTGGGATTCGGGATGACGCCGTTTCAATCGGGCGCCATCACCTTTGTCTCGGCGATCGGGGCGATCATGAGCAAATTCCTGGCCGAGAAGATCTATGCGCGGTTCGGGTTTCCCCGGACGCTGGGCTTTGCCGCGTTCTTTGGCGGGGTGCTGATTGCGGCGCAGGGGCTGTTCAATGACGCGACGCCCGTGCTGGCCATCATGGCGGTGCTGCTGGTGGGCGGCGTGTTGCGCTCGGTGTTTTTCACCGGCGCCAATGCGCTGGGCTATGCCGATGTGAATGATGAAGAGGCGAGCCAGGCCACCGCCATCGTTGCGGTCGCCCAGCAATTGAGCGTGGCGTTCGGCGTGGCGGTCGCAGGCGCCATCCTGGAAGTCAGCACGCAAATGCGCGGCAGCGAACTGGAATTGGTGGATTTCCAGATCGCATTTTTCGTGGTGGGGGGCATGAGCGCCCTGGCCGCGTTCATCTACTGGCGCCTGCCGGCCGAAGCGGGCAGCAATGTTTCCGGCCACAAGGCGACGACCCTGCCCAAGGCGTGAGCGGCGGGGCGCGGGGCGGCCCTGGCGGATAGCCACTGAAGTGGCTGGACTGGCGCCGGGGGCTAGCGGTCGTACTCGCCTTCGCCCGGCACGGTGTCATTGGTGCCCTTGAACCCCTTGGCAATGAGATAGGCCTCGGCGGAATCGGCGCGGCTGGAGGGCGGCTTGGCGTGGTGGGTGGACTTGAAGTGGCGCTTGAGCATGTGCAGCAGCTCATGCTCAGTACCGCCCTGGAACACCTTGGCGATGAAGACGCCATTGGGGGCCAGCACGTCGAGGGCAAAGGCGGCAGCAATCTCGATGAGCTGGACGATGCGCAAATGGTCGGTGGGGCGGTGGCCGGTGGTGGGCCAGGCCATGTCGGACATCACCAGATCGGCCTTCTTGCCACCCATGGCCTCGATCAGCATGGCCGGGGCGTCATCATCGGTGAAGTCCTTCATCAGCAGCTTCACGCCCGGGATGGGGTCCATTTCGAGATAATCAATGCCCACAATCAGCGGATTGGCATCGGTGGAGCCGATCGCCTTGGCGGCCACCTGTGACCAGCCACCGGGCGCGGCGCCCAGATCGACAATGCGCATGCCCTGGCGGAAGAGATGGTGCTTCTCGTCCATTTCCTTGATTTTGAAGGCAGCGCGCGAGCGATAGCCGGCCTCGCGGGCCCGGGCGACATAGGGATCGTTGAGCTGGCGCTCGAGCCATTTGGTCGAGCCGGTCTTGCGGCCCTTGGCCGTCTTGAGCCGGATCTTGAGGTCCTTGTCGGACTTGCGCCCGCCAGAACCGAGAGCTTTATCCACCATTGGGGTTTCTCCGAGGATAGCGCGAGGCACGCGACCGGGTCCGGTCGGCATCCATCAGCGAAATAAGAATGCCTTCGCGCAGGCCACGATCGGCCACGCGAACGCGGTCAGTTGGCCATTCGCGACGAATGGCTTCAAAGATGGCGCAGCCCGGCAATACCAGATCGGCGCGGTCGCGGCCAATGCAGGGATGGGCCACGCGGCGCTCGAACGGCATGGCGAGCAGCGCGTTCATGGTTTCATCGACCTGATCGCGTTGCATCCACAGGCCATCGACCTTCTGGCGCTCATAGCGCTCAAGGCCAAGATGCAGGCCGGCCAGCGTCGTCACGGTGCCAGAGGTGCCGATCAGGTGCACCGGATGGCTGGCAATCATCTGGCGCAGCTTCTCGCGGCCGCGGAACTGGCGCAGATGCTCGCTGACATGGGCCACCATGGCTTCAAAGACTGCCGGGGTGACATTCACGCCACCAAACTTCTCGGCGATCGACACCACGCCGACCGGCAGCGATTGCCAGGAGCGGATCGCCGCCGACATCCGGCCCTGGGATTTGGGCCGGCCACCGCGGAAATCCAGCCAGGCCAGCTCGGAGGAGCCGCCGCCAATATCGAAGATCAGCGCCCCGGCGGTGTTGGCGTCGACCAGGTCGGCGCAGCCAATCACCGCCAGCTGGGCTTCGGTGTGGCGATCAACGATTTCGAGATCGAGCCCAATTTCATCCCTGACGCGCTGCAGAAAGGCCGGGCCGTTTTCGGCGCCGCGGCAGGCTTCGGTGGCAATCAGGCGCATGCGGGCGGGCTGATGTTCGCGCAGTTTGTTGCGGCACTGGCGCAGCGCCTCAAGCGTGCGATCCATGGCCGCCTCGCCCAGACGCCCGGTGACGGAAACGCCTTCGCCGAGGCGAACGATGCGGGTGAAGCCATCAATGACGCGAAAGCCGTGATCGTGCGGCCGGGCTATCAACAGTCGACAGTTATTGGTGCCAAGGTCGAGCGCCGCATAAAGCGGCCCGCGGTGCTTGCGAGTCGGATTGATGGCGGGCGCTGTCCGCTTGTCCGTATCAACAGGGACCCCGTTGGTCCCTGCCCTCTCCACCTGGTCAAGACCAGCTGGAGAACGGTGTGCCGGTCCGTCCAAAGACAGAGCTGCAGCAGCGGACCGATCGGAATCGGTCACATTGGTCTCCTGATGTGCGCGGTCGCTGGGCCCGGCTTTGGCCGGTAGCGCCCGATCGCACTTTGTTTCGTGTCACCGACGACGGTAGAGCAAGGGACCAATAAGCGCAATGGAATGCGTACGAAGCTGCTGAGGACAAGCAGGCGGCGGCGCGCGATTGAGCAGGCCTGCAAAGTGCCAATCCGTTAGGCAGATTGCCGTGCGATTGTGCGGCACCGCTCCATGGTCGCCCCGAGATTGATTCAAGATGAATTGATAAGTCTTTGTTTTTAAATTGTTTTACGAAGCCGCAGCGGCTGGCACGGTTCCTGCATTGAACTGGTGACAGGGCTCGTACCGAGCTCAAAACTGATTGGGTGTCCAGCGTTGGGCGCCCCGCATGGCAAAGCTGCCAATCGTTTCGCAATCCGGTTCCCCAACCGGCGCGCTTCGATTGGCAGCTTTTTTGTTTTGCGTCGCGCCGAACAGGAGAATGCAGATGAGCGAGAGACTTGTCATCGTCGGCAACGGCATGGCACCGGGACGGATGCTGGAGCATTTGTTTGAAGCGGCACCGGGCCGTTTCGAGGTGACCATTTTCAATGCCGAGCCGCGCGTGAACTACAACCGGCTGATGCTGTCGCCAGTGCTGTCGGGCGAAAAGAGCTATGCGGAGATCATCACCCATGGCGATGAATGGTATGCCGAGCATGGCGTGACGCTGCACAAATCGGCGCCGGTGACGCAGATCGACCGCGCCGCCAAGCGCGTGCAATCGAGCAATGGACTTGTCGCGGAATACGATCACCTGGTGATCGCCACCGGGTCGAGCCCGTTCATTCCGCCCGTGCCGGGCCATCAGCTGGCGGGCGTGGTGACCTATCGCGACCTCGACGATGTCGACAAGATGCTGGCGGCCGGGCGGGGCAGCAGCATCGTGGTCATTGGCGGCGGGCTGCTGGGGCTGGAAGCGGCGGCGGGCCTGAAACTGCGCGGCATGGACGTCACCGTGCTGCATCTGGCGCCGACGCTGATGGAGCGCCAGCTGGACCCTGCAGCGGGCTATCTGCTGGAAAAGGCCTTTGTTGACCGCGGCGTCCGCGTGATTACCCAGGCCAACACCAAACAGGTGCTGGGCCAGGATCGCGTCGAGGGCGTCGAGCTGAGCGACGGCACGGTGATCGCCTGTTCCATGGTGGTGATGGCGGTGGGAATTCGGCCCGCCTCGGCGCTGGCCAAGGAAAGTGGCCTGGCCGTCAATCGCGGCATTGTGGTCGATGACCAGATGCGCACCGATGATCCGCATATCTTTGCGCTGGGCGAATGCGCCGAACATCGCGGCATCTGCTACGGGCTGGTGGCGCCGCTCTATGAGATGGGCCAGGTGCTGGCCAGCACGCTGGTGGGGGTGCCGGCCAGCTATCAAGGATCGGTCACCTCAACCAAGCTCAAGGTCACCGGGATCGATCTGTTCTCGGCGGGCGATTTCGGCGAGGGCGAAGACCGCGAGGAGATCGTACTGCGCGACGCCAGTGCCGGCATCTACAAGCGGCTGGTGCTCAAGGACGACAGAATTATCGGGGCGGTGCTGTATGGCGAGACCTCGGACGGGCCGTGGTTTTTTGACCTGTTGAAACGCGGGGTGGACACGCGCGAGATGCGCGACACCCTGGTGTTTGGCCAGGCGTATCAGGGGGGCACCCCCCTGGACCCTATGGCGGCCGTTGCAGCCTTGCCGGATGAGGCAGAGATCTGTGGCTGTAACGGCGTGTGCAAAGGCAAGATCACCTCGACCATTACCGGCAAGGGCCTGACCGGGCTGGATGGCGTGCGCGCCCATACCAAGGCATCGGCCTCGTGCGGCTCGTGCACCCATCTGGTGGAGCAATTGCTGCACCTGACGCTGGGCGCGGGCTATAACCCGGCCGCCGTGCAGCCGATGTGCGGCTGCACCGAATATGGCCATGACGATGTGCGCCGGCTGATCATCGCCAAGGGGCTCAAATCGATTCCCGCGGTGATGCAGGAGCTGGAGTGGAAGACCAGTTGCGGCTGCGCCAAGTGCCGGCCGGCGCTGAACTATTACCTCGTGTCCGACTGGCCCGGCGAATATGAGGATGACGGGCAGAGCCGCTTCATCAATGAGCGGGTGCACGCCAATATCCAGAAGGATGGCACCTATTCGGTGGTGCCGCGCATGTGGGGCGGCATGACCAATCCCAAGGAATTGCGGGCCATTGCCGACGTGGCCGACAAGTTTGCCATTCCTGCGGTGAAGGTGACGGGCGGTCAGCGCATTGATCTGCTCGGGGTGAAAAAGGAAGACCTGCCGGGCGTCTGGGCCGACCTGAATGCGGCCGGCATGGTATCGGGCGCCGCCTATGCCAAGGGCCTGCGGACGGTCAAGACCTGCGTGGGGTCGGACTGGTGCCGGTTTGGCACCCAGGACTCCACCGGGCTCGGCATCCGCATCGAGAAGTTCATGTGGGGCGCCTGGACGCCGGCCAAGCTGAAGCTGGCGGTATCAGGCTGTCCGCGCAATTGCGCCGAGGCGACCTGCAAGGATATCGGGGTGATCTGCGTCGACTCCGGCTATGACATCCACTTCGCCGGGGCGGCCGGGCTCGACATCAAGGGCACTGAATTGCTGTGCCACGCCAATACGGAGGATGAGGCGCTCGAAATCATCGTGGCGCTGACCCAGCTCTATCGTGAGCAGGGGCGCTATCTCGAGCGCATCTACAAATGGGCCAAAAGGGTGGGCACGCCCTCGATCCTGGCCAATGTGGTCGATGATCGTGACAAGCGCCGCGCCTATTACGAGCGGTTTGTCTATTCGCAGCAATTTGCCCAGGTCGACCCCTGGCAAGAACGGGTCAATGGCAAGGATGCGCATGAGTTTGCGGCATTGGCCGAGTTCGGCATGCCGGTGGCAGCAGAATGAGGGAGCACGCCATGGACGAATGGATCGAAATCGGCCGCGTCGACACCATACCCCGCCGCGGGGCGCGATGCGTCAATACCCCCAATGGCAAGATTGCGGTATTCCGGACCCAGGACGACCAGATCTTTGCCATCGACAATCGCTGCCCGCACCGGGGTGGTCCGCTCAGCGAAGGCATTGTGCACGGGGCATCGGTCACCTGCCCGCTGCACAACTGGGTGTTCGACCTGAGCACGGGACAGGCACAGGGCGCCGATGAGGGCGAGGTGCGAACCTATGCCGTCAATGTCGTGGAGGGGCGCATCTTCATCACGCCCGACTTGATGCTGGTTGCCGCCGAATAGGCTGGCGCCCGGCTCAATCCTGGTGGCCGGGGCGCGTCACCTTGGGTGGATCGCTGGCCGGGAAGCTATCGGCCAGTTGCCGGTCGAGTTCGGCGTCCAGTTCCTCGGGCGTGGGGCGCTCATCGGGCTCCCCGTCCCTGGCAGGCGCGGGGTGTTTGGGATCGGCTTTGGGCTTATCGGCAACCATGCGTGGTCTCCCTGGCTTGGCAGCGACGCCACAACAACAGGACACGCTGAAGGGGCGAAATCGAGATGGCGCGCTGTCTATCCCTCGAAGATGAGACTCCCTGAGGCCGATTACAACCTCTGCGCCAAGGGCACCTGCCCCGGCGAGCGGTCAGGGCCCTTCAAACAAAGGTGTCGAAGCCGATGGTGAGGTGGTGTTGCAGGGCGTATTGGTAGTTGATGCGGTCATGGGCGCTCAGGGCGTCGATGACGGCCTGATGCTGGTCAAAGGTGCTGGTGCGAAAATCCTGGCGGGACTTGCCTTTTTCCATGATGCCGATGATCACCGGTTTCATGATGCGATAGAGCTCGAGCAGGGCGGCATTGTCGAGAATGCCGACCAGGCTGATGTGAAAGCCGAAATCGGCCTCGGACGCTTCCTGAATGGTCTGGGCACTTCTCATGGCGGTATTGGCGGCAAGCAGCGCTGCGAGGTGGTCATCGGTCAGATTGTCGAACATGGCGTCGACTGAATTGACCTCGATCAGCGTGCGGAAGCCCTGGATATCGGCAAAGGTCTTGCGCGAAATCTCGATGGTGTTGAACGAGAACAGATCGAAGGCCCGCGCCATGCGGTTGTCGATGATGGTGGCGCCCACCTTGGGACGCACTTCGACGACGCCATAGGCCTTGAGCATCCGCATCGCCTCGCGGACGGTATTGCGGCTGGTGGAAAACCGCTCGCACAGTTCCCGCTCGGACGGCAGGGCATCGCCCACCTTGAGCAGTTCACTGTCAATCAGCGCCCGGATCTCGAGCACCAGACTCTCAACCGCAGAGCGTGCCTGAACGGAGCCCCCGGCCTTTGCTGCGCGTGGATGATCAAAGGGCAAGGCGGCGTCTCCGGGTGGGGCCTGGCAGGCAGGTTCTTTTGTAGGACCAGATTGTGCATGGCTTAACGATGTTGGCAAGAATTGCCCCGCTTAACCGTTCAAAGTGAGGCGAATCCGGCGCCGTGGTCAGACAAAAAGCGCAGAAATTGGCGAAAAGCCGTTTTCTCAATATTGATCGCCCCGCCAATTCGTGCACAGTTCAGGCAACGGACCGGTGAAACGATGCATTCCCGGACCTTCTACCAGAACCACCTACCAGCATCGACCCAGGGAGAGAATAATGAGCTTGCTCAAAAAGCTTGCGGGCCTGACCGCGATTACCGCATCGGTCCTGACACTGTCGGGCGCCGCCGCCTTCGCTGCCGACTACAACTGGACCTTCCAGACCTCGGAAACCGCGGGTGAACCCGGCTTTATCAACAAGCAGAAATGGGCCACCAATGTCGGCGTGCTGTCCGGCGGCCGCATTGAAATCGAGATCCTGCCCATTGGCTCGGTCGTTCCGCACACCGATACGCTCGACGCCGTCGGCTCGGGCATTCTGCAGGGCCATCTGACCGATCCAAGCTATTTCGCCGGCAAGGACCCCGCTTTTGCCATGATGGGCAATCTGGTGGGCGCGTGGAGCGATCCATTCGAACTGCTCGGCTTCATGCAGTCGGGCGGCGGCCAGGAGCTTTATGCTGAGCTGGTAGAGCCTTATGGCGTTCACTTCATCGGCGCAGCGGCTACCGAGCCCGAAGCCTTCGTGGCTGGCGTGCCGATCCGTACCGTCGAAGACCTCAAGGGCGTCAAGCTGCGCGCCCCCGAAGGCATGGTGTTCGAGATCTTCTCCAAGGCCGGCGCCTCGCCAGTTGCCTTGCCTGGCTCGGAAATCTTCTCGGCCCTCGACAAGGGCGTGGTTGATGCGGCTGACAACACCGTGTTCGCCACCAACCAGGCACTGGGCATGAACGACGTTGCTCCGTACCCGCTGTATCCCGGCTTCCACTCGCTGCCGCTCATCGACATTTCGATGAACAAGGAAATCTGGGATGGCCTGCCCGAAGATCTGCAGGCGATTCTGGTCGCATCGGTCGACAAGTTCATCTTCGATCACGTCTATTCGGTGCGCATGCTTGACGCCGAGGCCGTTGCCGAGGCCCGTGCCAATCCTGAAATCGAGATCATCAACTGGTCCGGCGATGAGCGTGCGAAATTCCGTCGCATCGCCCAGGAAGAATGGAAGAACTGGGCCACGCGCAGCGACATGACCCAGCGCTACTACGACACCGTCACCGCCTATCTCGAAGGCCGTAACCTGCTGTAGTCTCAACAGCGCTTGACCTGAGTGCGCCCGGCAAATTATCTGCCGGGCGCAAATGCATGAATACCGGAGAACCGAGATGGCCGACGACGTTGATATTGCGGCCATTGCCGAAGGCGGCGATGAAGAAATCCGCACCGGGCTGGACCGGGCGGTTTCCAACTCCAGCAAGGTATTGGCCTGGGGCATTTTCCTGGCCTTCGCCATCACCGTGTTTGAGGTGATTTCGCGCTATGTGTTCAACAGCCCCACATTCTGGGCGCACGAAAGCACCACTTTCCTGATCGCCGCCACCTTTCTGATCGGCGGCCCGATAGCCCTGGCGCGCGACAAGCATATCCGCGTCCGCATATTCTACGATGGCGTTTCCGCGGCCCGCCGCCGGACTCTCGACATCGTCAATTCGCTCATTGCCCTCGTCTTTTTCTTCGGCCTCGCCTATGCGGGCTGGACAATGGTGGGCAAGTCCTGGCTCTCACCCACCGGTGACCTGCGCCTCGAAGGCACGGGAACCTCGTGGAATCCACCCACCCCGGCCATGCTCAAAATGCTGGTGCTGATCTGCGTCGCCACCATGTTTGTCCAGACTCTGCTGCACCTGGTTTCGGCCATAAGGCGCGATGTGTCCGTGCCATCTGACCGCGCGGAGGAGAATTAATCATGGGCTTGAGCGCATTGGGCATCGAGTACGGCTCCTACATTCTCGTCGGCGCCATTTTTCTGCTGCTGCTCACCGGGCAGCCGCTGGCCTGGGTCACCGGCCTGGTCGCCCTGATCTTCACCTTCGGCTGGTTCGGCGGCAACGCCCTGCCCCTGGTCACCTCGCGCATTTTCGGCTTCATCACCGAATATTCGCTGGTTGCCATCCCGATGTTCATCCTGATGGCGGCGCTGCTCGACCGCTCCGGCATCGCCAAGTCCTTGTTCAACGGCATGCGCATCCTGGCCGGACGCCTGCCCGGCGGCGTTGCCGTGCAGACCCTGATCGTCGCCATCCTGCTCGCGGCGATGTCCGGCGTGATCGGTGGCGAAATCGTGCTGCTCGGCATCCTGGCGCTGCCGCAGATGCTGCGCCTGGGCTATGACCGGAACCTGTCGATCGGCGTCGTCGTCGCCGGCGGTTCGCTCGGCACCATGATGCCACCATCGATCGTGCTGATCATCTATGGCCTGGTCGCCAGCGTTTCCATCGCCGACCTGTTCGTCGCCGCCATCACGCCTGCCCTGTTGCTGCTGGCTTTCTATATCGCCTATGTGCTGTTCATCTGCTGGCGCGATCCGCAGATGGGCCCGCCCATGTCCGATGAGGAGATGGCGCAGGAATCGCTGGGCAGCGCGCTGCGCTCGCTGGCGGCACCGTTCTTCATCGTCTTTGTTGTTCTCGGCTCGATCTATGGCGGTATCGCCTCGATCACCGAAGCGGCCGCGATGGGCGTTTCCGCCGTGCTTCTCATCTCGCTCATGCGGCGTGAGCTGACCTTCAAGATGGTGCAGGACAGCCTGGTCCACACGCTCGAAACCTGTGGCATGATCATCTGGATCGGCATTGCCGCCGCCGTGCTGGTCGGCGTCTATAACCTGATGGGCGGCAACCGCTTCGTGGCCGACGCCATTCTGGGCATCGACGCGCCGCCGGTGGTCATCATCATGGTGATGATGCTGATCCTGCTGGTGCTGGGGATGTTCCTCGACTGGATCGGCATTGCGCTGCTGACCCTGCCGATCTTCGTGCCCATCGTCATCCAGCTGGGCTACGATCCGATCTGGTTCGGTATTCTGTTCGCGGTCAACATGCAGGTGTCCTACCTCACCCCGCCGTTCGGCCCCGCCGCCTTCTACCTCAAGAGCGTGGCGCCGCGCGAGATCACGCTCAAGCACATCTACACGGCGCTGCTGCCCTTCATCGCGCTGCAACTGATGGTGCTGGGGATCCTCCTGTTCTTCCCGCCCATCGCCACCTGGGCGATCAAATAAGCACAAGGGCCCGCGCCGCAGTCTGGCGGCGGGGGCCCTGTTGACGACAATAACGGCGCTATCGCAGGCGACTGGGTATTTCACTGTGTTTGTCGAAGCGGCGAAATCGCTCCGGGCCCCCGGGGGGCGCGCAGT
This sequence comes from Devosia sp., assembly GCF_030689745.1. Classification (GTDB taxonomy): domain Bacteria; phylum Pseudomonadota; class Alphaproteobacteria; order Rhizobiales; family Devosiaceae; genus Devosia; species Devosia alba. The sequence continues at coordinate 12,618 of NZ_JAUYGL010000051.1, read as the reverse complement.
CGAACGGCGGTGGTGGAGCCGCCTTTGCTGAAAGCGCTCTAGGACCGGGCGAACGGTACCGAGGCGGTCAGAATTTCCCCGGAATTGTTGAACTCCACCTCGAAATCCACCGTAATCGTATCATCAATAAGCAGGATGCGGGCGCCGATGCGCACATCACTGCCCGAGCGATCGCGCTGGGATTTTCGCAGATCAAAGCTGATCGTGTTGCCGCGAATCAAGCCGATCGCCGCGCCGGTGAAACCGGCATTGGAACTCATCACCGCCTCATAGCGCCGCTGCTCCTCGACATAGGCAATGGTGCCACTGATCGAGAGGGTGGTATCGACCAGCGAACAACGCCCCGTGTAGTTGATGCGCCCCAGATTGCCCTTGGCAACCGACAGGCGACAGCGGAACGGCTCAGGTTCGTCCCCACCCACCAGCTTGCTGTCGCCGCGCCACTGTCCGATATAGGCCTGCAGCAGGTTGATCTCATCCTGGCCGGCACGGGCGGGCATGACCGCCGCCAAAGTCGCCAGCAGCAGCAGAATCACGGGGAAAATCGACGTTGATCTTTTCACTTGAGAAATGCTCTCCACGGTAGGGTCGGCGGAACAGATCCCCTTGAGATGGGGATAGAAGACCTGGACTGTGCTTGGCCCTTGCAAATTTGGGGCACCCTGACAGGTTGGCTATGAGACAGGCGCAATCCGCCATGCTCAAAATAGTGGCAATACGTAACCATCTAGTTCACAGGGCGAGACTCGTGACCACATCCGACACACCCATTATTGATGTTCACGCGGTCAGCTACACACTCGAGATCGCCGGGCGACCGCTGCACATTCTCAAAAACGTGTCGCTGCGGGTCAATCCCGCCGAAGTGGTGGCCATTGTCGGACCATCGGGCAGCGGCAAGACCTCGCTGCTGATGCTGCTGGCGGGCCTCGAGCAGGCGAGTTCGGGACGCCTCACCATCAACGGCGCGACGCTGGCCGGGCTGGACGAGGATGATCTGGCCCGCTTCCGCCGCCGCACCATGGGGATCGTGTTTCAGAGTTTTCACCTGATTCCGTCCCTGACGGCGCTGGACAATGTCGGACTGGCGCTGGAAATCGCCTCGCCCGAACTCTCGCAAGCCAAGGTTCGGGAAATGGCCGCCGCGGCTCTAGCCGCCGTTGGCCTGGCCAACCGGCTTGACCACCGCCCCACCGCCCTGTCGGGCGGCGAACAGCAGCGCGTCGGCCTGGCGCGCGCCATGGTCGCCAACCCGCCGCTGCTGCTGGCCGATGAACCGACCGGCAATCTGGATCAGGAAACCGGCGCCCTGGTGATCAAGCTGATGTTTGACCTGGCCCGGGAACGCGGCACTGCGGTGGTGCTGATTACCCACGATCCCGCGCTGGCGGCACGGGCGGACCGCGTGCTGACCATGACGCAGGGCGAGCTGGTCGAAACGCCGGTGGCCCGCTGATGCGCGCATTCTGGGCGGGCATTCGCATCGGATTGCTGGACCTGCGCGGCGATATGCGCCGCTTCGTGCTGTTGCTGGTTTGCCTTGCCGTGGGAACGGCGCTGATTGCCGGCGTCAATTCGGTGGGCGCGAGCATTACCCAGGCGATTGACCGCAACGCCGCCGAACTGATGGGGGGCGACCTTGAACTGTCGCGCGCCGATCGTCCGGCAACGGCCGATGAAGTGGCGCAGATGGCGCAATTTGGCCAGGTTGCCGCCGTGGTGGACACCAATGTGCGTGCCATTGCCGGAGACCGGGATGCCTTTGTCGACCTGGCAGCGGTGGGCGACAGCTATCCGCTGCTGGGCCAGGTGGTCAGTCCGCAATTGCCCGATGGCATGACGCCGTTTGCGCTGCTCGAGGAACGCGATGAGCAATTTGGCGCGCTGCTGGCGCCGGTGCTGCTGGACCAGCTGGGGCTGGTGGTCGGAGACAGTTTTGAACTGGGTGGCACGACGTTTCAGGCGCGCGGCACGCTGAGCAAGCTGCCCGATGGACCCGTGCGCGGCTTCCGGCTCGGGCTGACGACGCTGATCAGCAATGACGGGCTGGCGACGCTGCGCGATCGCAGTTCGCCCCTGCCGGGGCTGGGCAACTGGTTCCGCTACAAGCTGTTGCTGGCCGACGGGCAGGACGCGGACAGCGTGCAGGCCCGCCTCGATGACAGCCTTGGCAGCACCGGCTGGACGAGCCGTTCGGCGCGGGACGGGCTGGGGCCCATGGTGCGCTACTACAATCTGTTCATGCGGTTTCTGGTGATCGTGGGGCTGGGGTCGCTGCTGATCGCCGGGGTCAGTGTGTGGACCGGGATGCGGGCCTATGTCACCGAGCGTGCCGGGCTGATTGCCATTCTGCGCAGTCTGGGGGCCGACCGGTCGCGTCTGATGCTGCACTTCTTTTCGCAGGTCGCCGCCCTGTCGGCCATTGGCGTGGGCGCGGGGCTGCTGATCGGCGGCGTTGCTGCCTATGCGTTGCTGCCGGCGATTGGCGAGGCGGTCGGCATCAGCCTGTCGACCCGTCTGCATGTGCAACCCCTGGTGATCGCCGGCGCGGCAGGGCTGCTGATCGCCTTCGCCTTTGCCTATCTGCCGCTGCAGCAGGCCCAGACCATCCGGCCGGTGCTGCTGTTCCGCTCCAAGGGGCTGGGCGCGCCGCCAATTGACTGGCGCGGCCTGCTGGGCAGCTGGCAGGCATTGCCGCTGCTGGCGGCTGCAGCCGGCTTTTTCTGGCTGGCTGTATTGATGACCGGCGACCCATTGCTGGTGCTGGCCTTCGCGCTTGCCAGCGGGGTGGCAGCGCTGGTGTTTGAAGGGGCGACGCGGCTGGCGCAGTGGGGCCTGAACCGGTTTCCTCATGTGTCCATGCGCATTGTCCGGCATGCCATCCGCAGCATCACCGAGCCGGGCTCGAACTCGGCCCCCGTGGTGGTGTCGGTGGGCATGGCGCTGGCCATGCTGATCGTGGTGCTGGTGCTGCAGGGCAATCTGCGACAGGAATTCATCGGCGCTTCAGCATTTGACGTGCCCACGCTGGTCGCCTCGGACCTGTTTCCAGACGAGGTGGACACGGTGATGGCGATGAGCAGCGCCGGTGGCGACATTGCGTTGTCGGTGGCAACGCCGATGCTGCGCGGGGCGCTGGTGGCCATCAAGGGAACGCCGGTGGCCGAGGTGCGCACGCGCGGCCCGGAGGCGACCTTCCTGTTATCCGGCGAGGTGCCGCTGACCTACCGCACGCAGATGCCGGCAGCCTCCAAGCTGGTCAGCGGGCAATGGTGGCCCAGCGATTATTCCGGCCCCGGACTGGTTTCGCTGCACCACAGCCTGCGCTCCGGGCTGGGCGTGGAGCTTGGCGACCAACTCACCTTCGATATTTTTGGCGACAATATCGACGTCGAAATTGCCAGTTTCCGCGACTATTCCTGGCAGGGCGGCATCGATTTTCTGGCCACCTTCTCCCCCGGCGTGCTGGACGCCTACCCGGTGACACTGTTCTCAGCCGTCACGGCGCAGCCCGGGCGCGAAGAAGCCGTGGCGCGGGCGCTGGCCAGCGCCGTGCCCGAGATCAATTTCATCGCGGTCGGCGACACGCTCAAACAGATCACCAATGCGCTGAGCCAATTGTCATTCGCGGCGGCACTGGTGGGCGGGCTGGCGGTGGGCAATGGCATGCTGGTGCTGATCGGCAGCCTGGCGACGGGCCGGCGGCAGCGCGAGGCCGACGCCGTGATCACCAAGGTGCTGGGCGCCACGCGGCTGGAACTGCTGGCGACGGCGGCCATTCAATATCTGGTACTGGCGATCATCGCCGCCGTGCCGGCCACCGGGCTGGGGGTGGGGCTGGGCTGGCTGATCAGCGCGGTGATGCTGGATGTCGATTTCACCATCCAGTCATATGCCCTCGGACTCGTGCTGGTATGCGCCATCGCCATCACCGCCCTGCTGGGCGCCTTGACGATCCTGCGCGCCGCCTCGACCCGCCCGGCCCTGCTGCTGCGCGATCTGTAGCGGGCGCGTTGCCGGTTTGCGAAGGCGCCACTGGCGGCAGTGGCGTCTTGGCATTGATAACGCTTCCAATGACTTGACCGACTTTTTTGACTGGCTGCCGTGCAGTTGGTGAACTCGCCTGGCCGATGGCAAGGGGCGCGCATATCAGCGCGGCGGGCGTGATCGCGTGACGACCCGGACTTTTGTCCATCGTTAACTTGACTATCCTACTCACCAATAATATGCACAAAAAGGAGATCGGCTCGATCATCTTTATGCAGGCTGTTGGAGAATACGCATGTCCGACCGTATCCGAAGCGGAAACAGGTGGTTATTGGGGGCCGGTCTGGCGCTCGCTTTTGCCGGAGCCGCCGCGGCCGAGGAAATCGTGATCACCGACCACGAAAACCGCGAAATCCACCTGGATGCGCCCGCGTCGCGCATTGTGACCATACCGATGCCGCTGGCTTCTGGGGTGATTGCGCTGAGCGGCGGCACCGACCGCCTGGTGGGGCTTAACCCGCTGTCGCTCACCGCCATTCGTGAGGGGATCCTGGGCAAGATCTTCCCCGACGCCGTCAACATTTCGGACGCCGTCACCGGCACCGATTTCGTGCCCAATGTCGAGGCGCTGGCCGCCGTCAATCCCGACCTGGTGGTGCAGTGGGCCGGTCGCGGGCCCGAAATTGTCGACCCGATTGTCAATGCGGGCCTCAACGCCCTGCTGATCAAGTACGGCACCGAGGAACTGACCCGGCAGTACATGACCATGGTCGCCACCGCCATTGGCAAGCCAGAGCGGATCGCTGAACTGGTCGACTGGAGCGACGTGGTGCAGCACGATATTGAAGCCAAGGTGGCGAGCATTCCCCAAGACGAGCGCCCCAATGTGCTGTATCTGGGCCGTTCGCTGTCTGACATCACCGCAGCGGGCGACACGGGCAGCTATAGTTCGTGGTATATCGCGCTGACCGGGGGCCGCAACGCCGCGGCCGAACTGGACGGCACCAGCTCGATCAACCGCGAGCAGATTGCGCAATGGGATCCAGAAGTGATCCTGCTCAACAGTTTCGAGCCCAATCTCGACGTCAACTGGGTCTATGACGATCCGATCCTGTCGCTGACCAAGGCGGCGCAGCAGCATCGCGTCTACAAGATGCCGCTGGGCGGTTATCGCTGGGATCCGCCAAGCCAGGAGTCGCCGCTGACCTGGATGTGGCTCGCCGAACTGCTGCATCCGGAGCTGTTCGACTATGATCTGCGGGCCGAGATGACCAAGGCCTACAAGACGCTGTATAACTACCAGCTGACCGAGGCCGATATTGACGGCATCATCTGGACCGCCCAGCAGGGCGACAGCCTCGGCTATGATCAGTTCGCGGCGCAATAGACCGTGTCCACACAGATCGATGATGGGGGGGCAATTGCCCCCCGCTGGCGACCATGGAGCCGCACCGGCTTCGCCTTCGCCAGTTTCGGCGTGGCGCTGATGGTGGCCATCCTGGTCAGCCTGTGCGTTGGCCGCTATTCGGTCAGCGCCATGACGGCGCTGCACATTCTGGGCGAGGCGATTGTTCATCCCGGACAGGCCATCGAATCGATGGACCAGCGCATTGTGCTGCTGGTCCGCGCGCCACGGGTGGTGATCGCGGCAATGGCCGGGGCGGCACTGGCAACGGCAGGCGTGGCCCTGCAGGGCGTGTTCCGCAATCCGCTGGTATCGCCCGAAGTGCTGGGCATTTCGCAGGGCGCGGCCTTTGGCGGGGCCCTGGCGATCACCATGGGGATCTGGGGCGTGCCGCTGCTTGGCATCGTCTTTATCGGCGGCTTTTCGGCGCTGATCGCGGTGGGCATGCTGGCACGGATCAACGGCCAGACCGAGATTCTCACCGTCATCCTTTCAGGCATGGTGGTGGGCTCGCTGTTTTCCGCCTGTGTCTCGCTGCTGCAGTTCATCGCCGATCCAAACAGTTCGCTGCCCGCCATTGTCTACTGGCTGATGGGCTCGTTCGCGACCGCCACCTGGGACCGGGTGCTGGTGTCGGCGCCGGGCCTGCTGCTGGGCATCGCCCTGCTCTGGGCGCTGCGCTTCCGCCTCAATGTGCTGTCGCTCGATGACAGCGAGGCACGCAGCCTGGGGGCGAGGCCCGATCAGGAACGCTGGCTGGTCTTCGTGCTGGTCGCGCTGATCGTGGGCTGCCAGGTCGCGGTGTCGGGCATTGTCGGCTGGGTGGGGCTGGTCATTCCGCATGCGGCGCGGCTGATCGTGGGGCACGACCACCGCCGGCTGCTGCCGGCCACGGCGCTGCTGGGTGCCACCTTCATGGTCGGCGTCGATACACTGGCCCGCACCCTGACCGCCGCCGAAATCCCGCTGGGCGTACTGACCGCCATCATCGGCGCACCGGCGTTCGCGCTGCTGCTGCGCCGCCATTTCAAAGACAGGGAAGCCACATGATCGGTTTAACCAATGCCGTCGTCCGGTTCGGCAATCGCTGCGTGCTCGACCAGCTGAGTTTTTCGGCAGAACGGGGCAGAAGCCTGGCCATTCTGGGGCCCAATGGCCGCGGCAAAACCACGGCACTGCGCGCCATGCTGGGGTTCCAGGCCCTGGCTGCAGGCACGCGCACGGCGCCGGCGGTGGTGGGCTATGTGCCCCAATATGCCTCCAGCAATCAGAGCTACAAGGTGCTGGATGCCGTGGTGATGGGGCGCGCTGCCGGGCTTGGCCTGTTCGGGCAGCCCTCGGCGCGCGACATCGCCGCCGCCCGGGACGCCCTTGAGCAGGTCGGCGCCTTGCGCTTTGCCAAGGAACGCTTTGACCGGCTGTCGGGCGGCGAGCGGCAACTGGTCCTGCTGGCCCGGGCACTGGCGACGGGGTCCAAGGTCCTGGTGCTGGACGAGCCCGGTTCGGCGCTCGATTTGAACAATCAGGCCCGGCTGCTGCGCCTGCTATCGGCGCTCCGGGCGCCGCGCGACCGGGCCATTGTGTTCACCACACACGACCCCAACCATGCGCTGGCGGCCGCCGACGATGCGCTGCTGATGCTGCCGGACGGCCCGGCCCTGTTTGGCCCGGTGGCCGAAACCATCGTGCCCGAACTGCTCGAACGGCTGTATGGGGTGCCGATGCGGCTGGTGAACCTGATCGGCGAGGATGGCACTGGCCAGAATGCTGTACTGCCAGCCTTTGCCGGGAGGCGCGCGGCATGAGCGTCTTGCTGATCCACTCCCATTTCGGCGCCGTGGCCCCGGGTTATGCCGAGGCGGCCCTGGAGGGACGGCTTGCGATCGTGCGCGAGCGCGATCTGGGCCCTGCCGACTTCGCCCGGGCCAGTGGCCTGATCACCACAACCCATCTCGACCAGATCGGCCTGCTGGCCCATGCCGAGCCGCTGACGGCCCTGCTGGATCGCGGCGGCCGCTGGTTTTTCAATGGCCACATGCTGCGCAGTTTCGTGGCGGGCCTGGGGCGCTATGTGCCGATCGAGGCGCCCAGGCGGCCCGACTACAAGCTGACGCGATTGTACGAGCACCCGATCTTTGCCGGCATCGAGCAAAGCGAGCTTGAGGAAAACAAGGGCGTGGCCGGATTTTACGGGCGCGGTCACAACCCGCTGCCGGAGGGCGCGCGTGCCGTCAATGGCATCGGGCCAGCGCTCTTGCCGGTGGACTGGGTGTGGGCGCGGCCGGCGGGCGGGCATATTTTTTCTCATGCCGGCAATGATTTGAGCGGCATGATCGGCGACCACGGGCACGGCGCGGTTTTGACCCAGCGGATTATCGCCTGGTGCGAGGGGAGACTGGAAGCATGAGTATCCTGGCAGTTCACCCTGGCGCCTACTACCATATCGAGAGCTTTGAGAGCCCGCGCCATGCGGGGTATTTCGACCAATTGGTGCGACCCGAAGATCTGGGATCGGTGGCGCTGGAAGAGCACAATGTGGTGCTGATCCCCTGCCGCACACCGGCCGACCGGATGGCGCCGCACGCGGCCCGGCTGCGGGCCTATCTGGACGGTGGCGGCACGATTGTCGCCACCGGCGAGAGCGAGTCGCAATTGTTCCTGCCGGGGATCAGCTTCACGCCGCAGCCGACCAATTTCTGGTGGTGGCTGACGCCGGGCGCCGATCTTGGCGTGCGGATCGCCGCGCCGGAGCATGCCCTGTTCCAGCGGTTGGAGCAGCGCGACATCACCTGGCATCTGCATGGCTGGTTCGATGCCCCACCGGGCGCCGAAATCCTGGCGGTCAACGGCCAGGGCAAGCCAATCCTCTATATCGACGACGTCACCACCGCTGGCCGCATGGTGCTGACCAGTCTTGACCCCTTCTTCCACCATGGCAGCCATTTCATGCCTGCCACCACGCGTTTTCTCGAGGGCTTTCTGCCCTGGATGCGCAACACACTTGACCGCAAGGCTTCCCAATGACCGACACAACAAAACTGCATGTCCGCGAAAACGGCCAGGACCTGGCCTATAGTTTTGAAGACCTGATGCACTTTCACGGCTTCGGCTTTCCCGGCGGCGTCGCCCATGCCTTCAAGGTCATGCAACGCGCCCTGCCCCTGCTCGCCGATGGCGCACCGCCTGAACGCCGCGAGATTGAAATCCGTACCGCATTCCGGGGCCCGGGCGCCCGCGACGCCTTCGAGATGGTGACGCGATCCCTGAGCGAGCAGCGCTATAGCGTCGATGCGGCGCTGGAACGCCCGGAGCGCGGCGAGACCCTGATGCGCTATGTTTTCGTGCTCAGCTATCGCGGCAAGACCGTTCGGCTGCAGATCCGCGACGGTCTGGTGCGCGACGAATTCATCGCGCTGGGCCGCAAGGAGAACCGCAGCGACGCTGAAAATACCCGGCTTGGCTATCTCAAGCAGGAGATGGCCGAGCGACTGCTGGCCACCCCCGCCATGGAGGCATACGACCTCGCCTAGGCGATCGGGCGGCTAGTGCGCTGCGCGGTCACGACAGCAAGCGGGCGGGTCCAGCCAGCGGGCCCGCCGCCGTCACTGCACGTTGACCAGCTTGGAGGGCAGCAATTCGCCATGGTCACTGAGGATGGAATAGCCGATGCCGCTCAGCAGGGAGTTGATGCGGCGCAGGGCGTGAATGGTCTCAAGGTGCAGATCGCTGGTCTGCACGCTGGTGGCGTTGCCGGCGCGCAAGCGGGCAAAGTGCTGCGACATGCTGGAGCGCTCCATGCCGTTGACCTCTTCCTTCTCGGCCACCAGTTCGCGCGCTGACTCGGTATCTTCAGAGATCAGCACGTTGGAGGCCAGTTGCATGTTCTCGAGCACGCGCGCGTGCAATTCCATGATCTCCTGCCAGCCAGGCGGGGAAAAGCTGAGACGGCGCTCGAATTTCTGATCGGCCAGCTTGAGCAGCTGTTTGGCGATGATATCGCCGGCCTGTTCCAGGCTGATGGCAAAATTGATGAGATCGGAGGCGCGCCGCGTCTGCTGAGGGGTCATGGCGTCCCACTTCAGGCGGGTCAGAAACAGCTTGATCTCGCGGTTGGACTGATTGACCTCAAGCTCCAGCGCCTTGACCCGGCGGATCGCGGCCTTGTCACCGCTCTGGTAGATTTCCATGACGGGCTGCAGCATGACCTCGACGGCCTCGCTCATCCGCAACAGCTCCCGCGTCACGCTGGCCAGCGCCAGATCGGGGTTGGTCTGGTTATCGGCCTGCAGGGCCGGCGTCCGCAGATTTGCCACGTTGAGCTCGCCGGGCACCACCGCTTCGGTGACGAAGCGTTCGGTGGCGCGCGCCAGCAGGCCGGTGAGCGGCAAGCCGAGCAGCATGACGGCGGCGTTGAAGCCGATATGGAGCAGGCTGGCCTGCTGGCCTACCGAGCCGGGCAGCGCCCCCAGGTGAGGCAGCGCCAGCTGGAACAAGGCCAGACAGATCAGCGCTGCGCCGCCGCGCACGGCCAGCACGCCCAGAGACATGCGCCGCGCCCGAACATCGGCGCCGCGGGTCATGGCGACGGCTATCAGCGTGCCACCCAGATTGGCACCGAGCACAAAGGCTGCGGCCACTTCGAAGGGAATGACGCCCGTTGAGCCAAAGCTGATGATGACCAGAATGGTGGCCACCGAGGAATAGGAAATCCAGGTGATTGCAGCGGCCACAAAGAAGCTGGTCCACAAATCGCCCCGCAAATAGCCGATGGCGGCTTCCAGCACGTCACCACCGCGCCAGGGCGCGGTTGCCTCCGAGACCATTTCCAGCGACAGCAGGACGAAGGCGATGCCGATGATCATGCGGCCCAATTGCTTGGTCTGGCGGCTATTGCCGCGCAGAAACAGCAGGCCGCCCACGATGATCAGGATCGGCGTCAGCAGGGTCAGGTCAAACGACAGCACACCGGCAATGATGGACGAGCCGAAATAGGCGCCGAGCATCAGGGCCAGACCGGTGGCGCCTTCCAGCAACCCGCCAGCGGCGAAGCCGGCCGCCAGGGCGGCGACGGCGGTGGAGCTCTGCAGCGCAATGGCCATCAGGGTACCGGCGCCCGCCGCGCTGATCCGGCTGTCATTGGCACGGGCCAGCAGGCGCTTCAGCTGTGGTGAATAGGCGCGCTCAACCGCCGAACGGACCATGCGCACCGCCCAAAGCAGCAGCACAATCGCAGCAATCAGTTGAACGGCAAGCAGATACATCCAGTACTCCAGAAAGTCCGCGCCGAAACGGCGCGTCGCGCATGCTCAACCTTTGTCTGACCAGATGCAAGGTCAGTCGCGCGCTGTTACCGGGTGTTTGAGCGGGGCGGTTGGCGCAGCGCGGTTTGCCGAGCAGGTGGGCGCCGTGAGCGGCGGCGCGCTCCTTGCGGAGCGATTGATGGCGCGCCGGCAACTTCGGACAGCCAGCGGCGTTAGGCTAGATAGAAAGCAGCAATGTCACCAAGATGTGGCGCTGGGTTCTGGCTGCTGCTCAATACCGGAGAGTGCAAATGGCTGAAATCGACCATGAGAAGATCCGCATCGTTGCCTATGAACTCTGGGAGCGCGACGGCGCACCGGAGGGGCGCTCGGACGACTACTGGCACGCTGCCGTCAAACTGCTGTCGGATGAAGCCCATTCGGCGGAGCCGACAGATAGGGCGGCAACGCCGATGCCGCCGCCGCCGACGCCACCCATCTGATCGCTGGCCTAGCTGGCCTGGTCGAAGCGCTGGCGGGTGACCGCTTCGAGCGCACGCAGCAATACCGATGAATCGGCGCCGGGCTTGCAGGCGTCCACGCTCATGATCTGGCGGAACTGGCGCGCGCCCGGCAGGCCGGCGGCCAGCCCCAGCATGTGGCGGGTTATATTGTTGATACGGGTACCGGCGGCGCACTCGCGATCGGCATAGACGACCATGGCCTGCATCACCGCCTCGAGGGTCACCGGCGCGGAGGTGGCGCCGAAAAAGCGGCGGTCGACCTCGGCCAGCAGCATGGGATTGTGATAGGCAGCGCGGCCCAGCATGACGCCATCGGTATGGGCGAGCTGGGCCTGGGCCAATTCGAGCGTATCAAGCCCGCCATTGATCAGCACCGGCAGCGGCGCCAGCCGGGCGCGCAGGCGATAGACCCGATCATAGTCGAGGGGCGGAATGGTGCGGTTTTCCTTGGGCGACAGGCCCTGCAGCCAGGCCTTGCGGGCGTGCACATAGAGCGCCGCGACCCCGGCCTCGACCATGGCATCGGCAAAGCGGTCCAGTCCGGTTTCGACGTCAGAATCGTCGATGCCGATGCGGCATTTGACGGTGACCGGGCGATCAGTGGCGTCGCGCATGGCGCGCACGCAATCGGCGACCAGCGCCGGCTCGGCCATCAGGCAGGCGCCAAAGCGGCCCGACTGCACGCGATCGGACGGGCAGCCGACATTGAGGTTGATTTCGGCATAGCCGTAAGCGTCGGCCAGCCGCGTAGCCGCCGCCAGTTCGGCGGGATCGGAGCCGCCCAGTTGCAGCGCGACAGGTTGCTCTGCCGGATCAAAGCGCAGATGGCGGTCGACATCGCCATGCATGATGGCGGCGCTGGTGACCATTTCGGTGAACAACAGGCTTTCGCGCGTCAGCAGGCGATGGAGGAACCGGCAGTGGCGGTCCGTCCAATCCATCATAGGTGCAACGCTGAATTTCCTATTTTTTTCAATCATTTCGCGATATTTTTAAAACCATTCTGAGATTGGACCGACTGGCATTGCCGGTATCTATGTTATGCGGAAGCATTTCAGTCTACCTTCAAAGCGCAATCGCCATGTCATTCAACACCGCTTTTCTGCTGATGGCACAATACAAGGCCATCATTCCACTCGATGCGGTTCGTCGCGACTTCTTTTCGTACCTGACGCTCCCGAAATTCCTGCGCAAGCTCAGTTCAGGCGACATTGCCTTGCCACTCATGCGAATAGAAAGAAGTCAAGAATGTGCCAAGGGCATCCATCTGCAGGATTTGGCGGACTACCTTGATACGCGTGGACAGCCGGCCCAGAAGGAGTTTGCCCAGATGAGCGGTTGGAAAGTGCAGGTCCAGCGTAGACGAGGCGTCCGCTTCGCGCCCCATTCCGGCCATTCGCGCCGCCTGGTAAATCACCCGAAAGCTGCCAGTTTCGCCTTGTTCGCCTTTCCTCGCTGGCGA
>NZ_JAUYGL010000046.1 GCF_030689745.1 Devosia sp. | reverse complement strand
GAGGTCACGAGGGCCCGGCCGGGCTCGATGATCAGCTCGGGCTTGCGCTTTTCGCCGAAATGATCGTTCACCGCGGTGCTGATGGGTTCGAAGTAATAATCCATCGGCGGCGCTTCGCTGGTCGGGTAGGGGGCCGGATAGCCGCCGCCGATATTGAGGCGCTTGAGCTCGATGCCACCTTCCTCTGCAATCTTGGCGGCTGCCGCGATGTGGCGCTCATAGGCATAGGCGTCTTCGCACTGGCTGCCGACGTGGAAGCAGAGCGAAGGCGTATAGCCCATCTGATCAACGAGGCTGACGATTTCGGCAGCGCCATCCTGCATGACGCCGAACTTGATGCCGAAGTCGTAGGATTTCAGCGCCTTGCCGGCCTTGAACCGGGTGGTCACTTCCACATCGCGCGATGGCGACACCACAGCGGCGAGCTGATCAAGCTGCTGGGGATGGTCGATGGTGAAGGAGCGGACGCCGAACTCTTCATAGGCGCGGGCAATTTCGCGCTTGTTCTTGATCGGGTTGTTGTAATGCATCACCGCGCCGGGGGCGTGCTCGCGCACCAGTTCCATCTCGGTGTTGGAGGCGACGTCGAACGCCTTGAGACCTTCACGATGCAGTTGGGCGATGATGTGCGGCGATGGGTTGCACTTGACCGCGTAGGTCAGTAGTCCGTCAAAGCCCTTCTTGAAGACCTTGGTGGCCTTGTGCAGCTCACGTTCGGAGAACAGGAAAGCCGGAAAATCGGGCGCTTCGGCCGCGATCAGCGCGGAAGTGTTCGGGTAAACGTGGTTCGGCTCGGTGGTCATGGACGACTGGCCTTTCGGGGCTGGGGGGATGCTGGAAAACGAGCGCTGCATATAGGGCCGCGTGCCCCCTCACGCAATCAGTTATTTGGCCGGAAAATGCGTCACTGGCGTGACGTCATTTTCATGCCTGATTCCGGGCGTTTGCCTCTCTGGGGCGCCCGTGAACGCGGGAGTTTGCATACTATGGCTGGAGGTTGGCTTGATGTCGATGCGTAGACTGATACTGGCTGGCGGGGCACTGGCAGTGCTGGCGGTCGGGGGCACGCTGGCTTTTTCGCCGTGGAATGCGCCCAGTATTGCCCAGGGCCGGCTGGCCCAGCTCGAAATGGCGCCGCAGGTCCCGACGACCCGAACAGTTCCGGGCAGCGATGGCGCGATCAAGCTGAGCTTTGCGCCGGTGGTCAAGGCGGTTACGCCGTCGGTGGTCAACGTCTATGCCACGCGCATCGAGCAGCAGGCGGTGTCGCCCTTTGCCAGTGATCCGTTCTTCTCGCGCTTTTTTGGCGAGGGCCAGTTTCAAAGCCGGCCGCGCGAGTCCAGGTCGCTCGGCTCGGGGGTCATTGTCGAGGCCGGTGGGGTGATCCTGACCAATCGCCACGTCATCGAAGGGGCGACCGATGTGCGCATTGCGCTCTCGGATGGCCGCGAATTTGCCGTCGACGTGGTGATCGAGGATGCGCAGACCGATCTGGCCGTGCTGCGCGTGCGCGAGCCGGGCGATGCGGCGTTTGCGGCCATCACCTTTGCCAACTCCGACAGTCTGGAAGTCGGCGATCTGGTGCTGGCCATCGGCAATCCGTTTGGCGTCGGCCAGACGGTGACCAGTGGCATTGTCTCTGCCCTGGCCCGAACCGGCGTCGAGCGTTCGGACTATGAGTTCTTCATCCAGACCGATGCCGCGATCAACCCGGGCAATTCGGGCGGTGCCCTGGTCGACATGGACGGCCATCTGGTGGGCATCAATACCGCGATATATTCGCAGAGCGGCGGCTCGGTGGGGATCGGATTTGCCATTCCCGCCAATATGGCCAGGCTGGTGGCCGAAGCCGGGGTCAATGGCGGGCAGATCGTGCGGCCCTGGTTCGGCGCCAAGCTGCAGGCAGTCAATGCCGATATTGCTGCCAGCCTGGGCATGGCGGCGCCGCATGGGGCGCTGATCACCGAGGTGGCGCCCGGCGGTCCGGCCGCGCGTGCCGGCTTTGCCTCGGGCGATGTGATCCTGTCGGTCGACGGCATGGCCGTGGATGATCCGAGTGCCTT
>NZ_JAUYGL010000039.1 GCF_030689745.1 Devosia sp. | reverse complement strand
GGGCCTCGCCTGGGATGAGCCACTTGCGGCCTCTACGGCGACTGCGGCTGATGAAGCGCTTCAATCCAGCCGGTCGGCGCCCTTCGCTGCGGCGGAACTGGTGACAACAATCTGTGGCTCCCGTCCGGATGCCGAGCCGCTCGCCTGGGCGCTGGCCGATGGTCTCATCGCTAAACAACTCAATTGGTCGTTTACTCTACCGCTTTTGATGTCGGAACGGTACGGCTCGGCCTTCCGCACAATCGGGGGAAGGGGGCGTGTCCGACCCGGCGAAGTGGCGTTCGCCACAGCTATCTGTTTGGCTTTGGTTGACGGCACAGTGGGCGCCCTGCGTTCAGCCGGCGAGATCGCCCGAAGAGCCGATCAGCTTGTTGCTATCGCGCCGAAGCTGCGCACCAAAGGAGCTGAGCCGGTGATCCAGACCTTGCTTAACGAGGATGCGATTGCGGCCTCCGCACCCGGCAGTGGTCTGTCCCGCTGGGCCAGTACCCGGCTGTTCGAACGATTGGAGAGTTTTGACGCCGTGCGCGAGCTGTCCGGACGATCGTCATTCCGGATCTATGGATTATGACGATGACCGGAGCAACCGCAGCAAAACCTTCCCGCGAAGAGAAAGCGAACGGTGGAGAAGGCATTCTCCTTGATCGGGAGCTGGCGGATTTGCCGGCGGATCTGCGCTGGCGCGAATGGATGATGCGGGTTGAGGCAGTGATTTTTGCCTCGGCCGAGCCGGTGACGCGTGAAACCCTGGCGCGCGTCGTTGGCAGGGAGTGCAGCATTGATCTGCTTATTGATGATCTGCGAGAGGAACTTCGTTCCCGGCCGTATGAGCTGGTTTCGGTTGCCGGCGGTTGGCAACATCGGACCCGTGTGGCCTATGCGGAGGCGATCCGGGCTTCTTGCGCGCCGACGCGATCGGCCGCTGCGGTGCTGTCCGAACACGAGTCGATGGTTCTAATGTCGATTGCGTATTTCCAGCCGGTGACGAGAAGCGAGCTGTCGAAGAACTTTTGCAAGGAGGTCAGTCGCGATCTGATCGGATCGCTGCGGGGGGCGGGGTTTATTTCCTCTGGTCCGCGCAGCCCGACGCCGGGGGCGCCCTATACCTATGTAACGACGAAGCACTTTCTGTCGGCATTTCGCATGGAGACGCTGCGCGACCTTCCGGATATGGAGGCGCTGGAGGATGCAGGGTTGCTGAGCCGCCATGCGGTATATGCGGAACCGCTTTCGGTCGAGCCGGACGATGACGAGTTGGTGGAATAGCCAAAACATCTGCTGACGCTGACGGCAAGCCAGGCCGCCGGATCGGCGAGGCGCACCGTCGATGATGGCAGGATTTCTATTGGGATGGCTATAGCCTGTTCCATGTTTGGGATGTCTGATTAGCCCTGGTCGTTACTGCACAAAAGGAGCTCTCGGTGCCCTTCATTTACATCGTAACGGATTGCGAGTTTGATGGCCCGATACCGGGATTGCATTCAATGCTGTCGTTCGGGTCGGTCGCTGTTTCCGAAAGCGGCGAAGTTCTTGGAGAATTTGAAGGTGTTTTAGAACGCCTTGATGGGGCGGAAAATGATGCCGCAACGATGGATTTCTGGAGCAGGCATCCTGAAGCATGGGCGGCAGCAACGGAGAATGCGGAGCCACCAGAAACAATCATCAAACGGTTCGCCACGTGGGTTAAGTCCTTTGGTCTTGACCCAATATTTGCGGCCCATCCTGTCTCTCTCGATGGACCGTGGTTCGACTACTATTTGAAGCGGTTCGTCGGCAGACCACTGCTCGAAGGGCCGTGGGTCGCAGACTGATTGTTCAGGTATGCTCCGCTTTGCATCATGTCGATGGTTGCCGGAAAAACGGGTCGAGACCATTGGAACTGCGACGTTGATAGATATCCGACGGACTGGCTCGGCTCCGTCGAGCATACTCATCGGGCGATTGACGACGCTCGGGGTTATGCAAACTTGCTGAGGTTGTTATTGAGCGGCAAAACTTGATGGCTGATCGCTTGTGGCGCTTCCTGGGATGTGCTTCTCGCTCGCACTTGCCAGGTCGTGATTGGCACTTCCGACCCGAAGCCGACCTCCGTCACCTTGTCGAATGCTGCACCGCAGCTGCCGCTTTGCTGCCATTCGTCAATCACGTAGCATTTTTGACGGATCAATGTCGGCACAGCGGACAAAGTGACCGTGGCTGCCTTGTTTGGATGCTTGAATACGACATGAGTTCTGTCCGCGGTACCCTATATACGGTCGTCAGAGCGCCCTGGTTGCTATGCTACGCTACGCCGTGAGGCGCCCCCCGCAGCGTCTCGAACGAGTTTGCCGGCCGCGTCGGCTGGCATAGCCTTGCCAAAATAGTATCCCTGACCGAACGTGGCGCCGGCCTGAGTCAGCTCTCCTGCTGTTTGCTCGTGTTCGATGCCTTCGGCGATCGTTTGCATGCCAAGACTCTTCGCCAGTTCCAAGACCGACTGCACAATGCTGGCTCCGTGTGCGTCAGTTGCCATGTTTGTCACGAACGATTGATCGATCTTAATCTTGTCGAATCGAAGCTCATGCAGTTGATACAAATTTGAGTAACCTGTTCCGAAGTCGTCGAGCGAGATCTTGACGCCGATATCCTGGAGAGTGCGAAGAGCGGTCCGCGCCGCCGGAAGATTTCCGATCAGCGCCGACTCGGTAATTTCAACCTCAAGCCGCGATGGCGGGAAGCCGGTTTCCGACAGGATCGAGAGGAACCTCACCGGTAGCAGGGGGTCCCCTATTTGCAAAGGCGAAACGTTCAGCGCAATTGTGATATCTGACGGCCAGTCTTTTGTTTCAAGGCAGGCGCGGCGCAAGAGCGAATATGTGAATTGACCGATGAGGCCAAGCTTCTCCACCACCGGGATGAAGATCGCCGGCCCAACGTCCCCCCTTGTTGGGTGGTGCCAGCGCGCCAGTATCTCGAACCCGGCGAGGCGGTTCTCCGCGAGCTTCACGAGCGGCTGATAGTGCGGTCGGAATGCCCCGCTAGCGACCGCCTGACGGACGTCATTCTCCAGTGCCGCATTGGCAAGCAGCT
>NZ_JAUYGL010000029.1 GCF_030689745.1 Devosia sp. | reverse complement strand
TTGACCAAAGTGGCCAGCGCGGCGAACAGCGACGCATGGGCGAGCGAGCCGGTCTGTACGCCGTCTTCTTCGGCCTCATTCCAGGCCTCGGCCAGATATTCCAGCGCCAGCTGGCGCTCGCCGCTTTCGCGGTCAAAAACGCCCAGTCCGGAAGCGGGGGCAAACATGGTTTTACTCGTCGTCATGATACCTCGGGTAGCACAGGCGATTGCGGCGGGCGCGGCAGAAGTAACCCGAAGGTTAACAACACGTATGCTATTGTACCGATTTTCACAACCACGCCAGCCTATTCGGCGAAGCGGCTGTGAATGTCGCGGGCGGTGCGCTCGGCTTCCCGCAGCAGGCGGTCGAGGGCCTCGCGGGCGGCCGGCGTACAGCTGCGGTGAAACCGCGCATAGGCCGTATAACCCGTATTGAAGGCGCCGGCCAGCCGCTGGCGCCGCTCCTCGTCGGGCTGGTCGAGTGCGATCAGGTCGCCCGCCTGGGCGCGCCAGTCCACCTCTGTACTGCCACACAGGGGCTGCAGAAAATACAGGCTCCCCATGATCTCGGAGAGCCGCTCCATCTGCCTTTGATAGGGCGGGTCAATCGCCAGCACGGGCAGGGCGCCCAGTGCGAGCAGCAAAGCAAACATGATGGCACGCAGCTGAATTCTCATGATTGTTCCGTACAGCACGGGACGATCTCTATCAGCTTTGTTCCAGCACGGCGAAGGCCCTGGCGAGCACATCGTCGAGCCGGGTGGTGGTGCGAAAGGAAATCAGCGCGCTCGGATCAACCCATTTGTGATCGCTGACCTCGTCGGATGCCACGATCTTGCCGGTAAAATCGGGCGTGACAAAAACGGCCAGCCGAAACGCCAGGTCGCGCCCCAGTGCCTGCACCATTACCGGGCGCGGGTTGCGGATGACGATGCCGACCTCTTCGGCGATTTCGCGCGCCGCACACTGCTCAATGGATTCGCCGGGCTCCAGCCGACCGCCGGGCAGGGTCCACAGGCCCTTATAGGGATCATAGGCACGCTTGATCAGCAGCACCTTGCCATCGCGCACCAGGGCGACGCTGGCGGCATTGGGATTGTCGAGGAGCAGATCCTGGGTCACGGCGTGTCCGATTGCGATTCGTTGCCTCACAGACTACCTGTTGTTGGCCAATTGGGAGATACCGAACATGTGCGGTCGCTACGCTTCCACACTTCCGGCCGAAATGATGGAAGAGCTGTTCGCCCTGCTCAACCACATCGACATGGTGCCGCGCTACAATATCGCCCCGACCCAGCCGGTGGCCGCCATCTGGGAGGAGGGGGGAAGGCGCGAAGCGCACTTCGCCCGCTGGGGCCTGGTGCCGCGCTGGGTCAAGGATCCGCGCGAGTTTCCGCTGCTGGTCAATGCGCGGGTGGAAACCATGGGGGAAAAGCCTGCCTTTCGCGACGCGCTCAAGCATGGCCGCTGCATCGTACCGGCCAGCGGCTATTACGAATGGCACACCAATCCCGACAAATCCAAGCAGCCCTATTACATCACCTTTGCCGATGACCGGCCGATGGCGCTGGCCGGGCTCTACGCCACCTGGAGCGGCCCTGAGGGCGAGGAAATCGACAGCCTCGCCACCATCACCGTGCCGAGCAATAATCAACTCGCCGCCATCCACCACCGCATGCCGGCCATTCTGGAGGGATCGGCAATCGATGACTGGCTCAATGTGCGTGACGTGCGCGCCAACAGCGCCGCGCAACTGGCCCTGCCCCTACCCGATGGCGCACTGAAATTTCATCCGGTCTCGACGCGGGTCAATTCGGCGCGTGACGATGATCCGGGCCTGATCGCGCCGGTGACGGTGGCGAAGCCGGAGCCGAGCAAGAAAGTGGCGGGCGGCGGCGGGCAGCTGGATTTGTTCTAGACGCCGATCTCGAAGTAGCCGAGCGCGTCGCCCATCGCCTCTTCCTCGTAACCGAGATGGGACAGCAGCACGCGCTCCAGGGCCAGGTACACTTCCCTGGTGTCGTCAAAGCGCGTCTGGGTCGGCTCGCCGGCCAGGGCGTTCAACGCATCGACCAGTGCCAGCAGCAGCTCGTGCACCACCACGTGCTCGGCCTTGAGACGGTCAGCAATCGCCTTGAACACCGGCCCCTGTTCGGCCAGCGCCGGAAAGATTGCGTAATCTTCGATCGAGTGGTGGGTGTGCACGATCTGGCAGTATTGGCCGCACAGATTGCCGAAACGGCGAAAATTGGCAACCATGGCCAGATCAGCGGTCTCTGCCGCGATTTCCGCCGGGGTGACACTGCCGGTCCTGGCGCGCTCGATCAGCTTGCCGAGCGTTTTCATATTGTCGCGCAGATGATCGTGGATCATCCGCAAATGTTCACCGGGCTGACGCTGGGCCGCGGTCAGCCCCTCCAGTCTGGGGGCGGGGGGACGCGTGGCGTCATCGAGAAAAGCAATATTGAGCAACATGGCCGATAGATGGAGCGCTTTGTCGCCCCACTCAAGACGGCACATGCGTGTAACCTGATATCAGCCCAGCATCTTGCCGGGGTTGAGGATGCCCCTGGGATCGAGCGCGGTTTTGATGGTGCGCATCAGCGCCAGCGCCACCGGATCTTTGACCTGCCTGAGCAGCTCGACCTTGAGCTGGCCGATGCCATGCTCGGCCGAGACCGAGCCGCCCAGCCTGAGCACAATCTCATAGATCGCGACGTGCAGCTTCTCGTCATATTCGGCCATGAACGCCCTGGGATCGGCGCCCGCGGGCTGGCTGAAATTGAAGTGGATATTGCCGTCGCCCATATGCCCGAACGGCACGGCGCGAATGCCGGGCGACACGCGCTCAGCCGCCGCAATGCCCTCGGCGATCAATTGCGGGACGGCGGCAATCGGCACCGACACGTCGTGCTTGATCGAGGCGCCTTCCCTGGACTGCACCTCGCTCATCTGCTCGCGAAACGCCCACATGCGGGTGCGGTCGGCCAGCGATTCGGCGAACACCGCATTGTCGATCAGACCCTGTTCGAACGCGGTCTCGATAGCGCACATCAGGCTGCCGGCCTCGCCGCCCTGCATGCGCGCCACTTCGATCAGCCCATACCAGGGCGATGGCCCGGCAGTGGGGTTCTGATCGAGAAAACCATGCCTGAGCTGCATCTCCAGCCCGATCTGCGGCACGATCTCGAAGGCGTTGAGCCTTGTGCCGATGCGCGCCCGCAGCAATTCAAACAGCGGCAGCGCCGCTTCGGGGCCGGCGATGTTGACGATGGCGGTCTCGTAGTCTTCCGGCTTGGGAAAGAGTTTCAGCGTCGCTGCCGTGATGATGCCCAGCGTGCCCTCGGCCCCCACCAGCAGATCGCGCAGATCATAGCCGGTATTGTCCTTTTTCAGCGAGCTCAGGCCCTGATAGAGCTGACCGTCCGCCATCACCGCCTCGACGCCCATGGTCAGCTCGCGCGCATTGCCATAGGCCAGCACATTGACCCCGCCGGCATTGGACGAGAGTACCCCGCCGATCCGCGCCGAGCCTTGCGAGGCCAGCCAGAGCGGGAAGATGGTGTTATGCGCTTCAGCAGCGGCGTGGGCATTTTCCAGAACCACCCCCGCCTCGGCGGTCATCGTGCCCGCTGCCGTGTCGATGGCGCGAATGCGGTCGAGCCGGGCCAGGCTGACGATCACCTCATCGCCCCGCAGCGGCACCTGCGCACCCACCAGTCCGGTATTGCCGCCCTGCGGGATGATGCCGACGGCGTTTTCACTGGCCCAGCGCATGATCGCCTGCACCTGCTCGACCGAATTGGGCATGGCCACGGCGGCGGCCCCGGTGTGAAAGCGTTTGCGCGGTTCGTTGAGATAGCTCCCCATCTGGGCGGCCTCGCCGATCACGGCATTGGCGCCGAGCAGCGCACTGAGCTGGGAGACGATCGCTGAGGCGGAAAGGGGCATGGAAGAACCGTATTCTGGCTGTTGGTTGAATAGCGGTGAACTTGCACCGTCGAGCTTGCTTGTGCCACAAGCGTGGCCGCAGCTCCAGCACGGGAAATCATGGGCAAGGCGGGCAGCGGCGTCAACGCCATCGCCGCAGGCGCCGTGATGACGCGGGCGTGAGTGCAGCATAGCTGTCAAGCGATCTGGCCGGTGGCATTACCGGCGAAATGCACTAGGTTGATACTGGTATCGGAATGTCGGCGGGAAACGGCGCGACAACACATTGGGCGATGCGCTGAACCCGGCCAGACCGGCGGGTCAGCCAGTTCGCCGATAGCTGGCAACAGGCCGGCAGGAGCAGGTATGACGACGACGGACTTTCAATGGCCCGACTTCTATTTTGCCCGGCACGGGGAAACGGACTGGAATCGCGAGCAGCGCTACCAGGGCAGCATGGACATCCCCCTCAACCGCACGGGGCAGCTGCAGGCTGATGCCAATGGCATCCTGTTGCGCGAACTGCTCGAGCGCGACGGCGTCGATCCGGCATCGCTGAAATGGTTTGCCTCCCCCCTCAGCCGCGCCGCCGAAACCATGGATCGCATGCGGGCCGCCTTTGCCATGGACCTGCCGCCGGTGATTCATGACAAGCGGCTGATCGAGATTTCGTTTGGCGAGCTCGAAGGGCGGCTGCACGCCGAACTCAGCAGCGACCTGGCCCAGGCGCCGGGGGAACGCGACGCCAGCTACTGGCACTTCCGGCCCGAGGGTGGCGAAAACTACGCCGATGTGGCGACGCGCCTGCTCGGCTTTGCCCATGAACTGACCCAGCACACGGTCGTGGTCGCCCATGGCGGCGTGTTGCGCGTGCTGCGGCACCTGGTGGAAGGCACCGAGCGGGTCGATGTGCTCAATTGGCCGCCGCCGCAGGGGGTGATCGCCCATTTTGCCGGTCGGCGCATGACGCTCTATTCGGCGACCAATACCTGGGATGTCGCGGACAGCCCGGGCCGTTGATTGACCGCTTGGCCATAGGCCCCTAAAACGTCCGCAACATCCGGGGCCGCGCCATGTCGTTCAATACTTTCGGGACTTTGTTTCGCTTCACCACCTGGGGCGAAAGCCATGGGCCGGCGCTCGGCGTGGTGGTGGATGGCTGCCCCCCCGGCTTGACGCTGACCCCCGAAATCATCCAGCGCGATTTGGATCGCCGCAAGCCGGGCCAGTCGAAATATACCACCCAGCGGCGTGAGGCCGACGCGGTCAAAATCCTCTCTGGCGTGTTCGAGGATGAGCGCACCGATGGGCCGCGCACCACCGGCACGCCGATTTCGCTGGTCATCGAGAACACCGATCAGCGCTCCAAGGACTATTCGGAAATCCGCGACAAATACCGTCCGGGCCACGCCGACTATACCTATGACCAGAAATACGGCATCCGCGACTATCGTGGCGGCGGTCGCACCTCGGCCCGCGAGACGGCCGCGCGGGTGGCCGCTGGCGCCATCGCCCGGCAGGTGCTCGGTGGCGTCACCATTCGCGCCAGCCTGGTGCAGGTGGGCCCGCACAAGATCGATTATGCCAATTTTGACTGGGCGCAGGTCGACCAGAACCCCTTCTTCTGCGCCGACGCGACGGCGGCCGCGCACTGGGCCGACTATCTCGACGGCATTCGCAAGGATGGCAACTCGGTCGGGGCGGTGATCGAAGTGGTCGCCGAGGGCGTGCCGGCGGGCTGGGGCGCGCCGATCTATGGCAAGCTGAGCGCCGATCTGGCCTCGGCGATGATGAGCATCAACGCGGTCAAGGCAGTGGAAATCGGCGCGGGCTTTGAAGCAGCAAGCCTGACCGGCGTCGACAATGCCGACCAGATGCGCGCGGGCGCCGACAAACCCTATTTCCTCTCCAATCAGGCCGGCGGCATCCTGGGGGGCATCTCCAATGGCGATCCCGTGGTCTGCCGCTTTGCCGTCAAGCCGACCTCATCGATCATCACCCCGCGCCAGACGGTGACCACGAGCAATGAGGATACCGACATCATCACCAAGGGCCGTCATGACCCCTGCGTCGGCATTCGCGCCGTGCCGGTTGGCGAGGCCATGATGGCGCTGGTGCTGGCCGACCATTATCTCCGCCATCGTGGCCAGACAGGCCGTGAGGGCGCGGTGGGGTTCGAGCGGAACTAGGCAAGTCCGACTTGGTGCTTCCCCCGGACATTTGCCCGAGGAAAAGCTGGTTGCCCTGCCTGCACCGAGGCCGGTGAATGGTGCAACCCGGTCTGGCCGCTACTTGCTTTCAACCGACCCAAGCGATTTCGCGCTACCCTGCAGGGCGGCACAGGCCGCAGACCAGGCCGGATCAGCCGGATCGAGTGCACTGCGCAGATAGGCCCAACTCAGCCGCTGTACCGCCCCCAGGCGATCAGGATCTTCATCCGTTGTCTCCTTGGCATCATAGCCGGCGATGCCACCGAGTCCGTGTCCGCCGCCAACCAGGGTCAGCAGGCTCTTGGGTCCGGGGCTGAGATGATAGGGATCGGCATGCCACGCTGCGCCGCGCACATTGAGGTGTGGGTTGATATCGGCATCCCCGGCAACCACCAGCGCTGGTGTCGTCATGTGGGAGAAGTCAGGGTTGAGAGCCGAATAGTTCTCGGCAGCAAAGCTGCTGAGGTCGCGGCCACTGCCCGGAGCGGCCAGCAACACGCCCGCCCGGAAGCGGCTGTCCATCAGGTTGACGTCGATCGCCGTGTTATCCCGGGGGTCGGTCAGGCGCGCGCCCAGCAGCATGCCGACGGTTTGCCCACCCATCGAGTGTCCCACGGCGGCGACGCGGTCGCGGTTCAACCGTCCCGTGAGGCCGGGAACGGCAGCTTCGATGGTGTCGAGCTGGTCCAGAACCCGCGACATGTCTTCGACACGCGAGCGCCAGAACAAGGGGGCGCCGGGGGTCTCGCTGCCCAAGGCATAGCTCCTGGCGCTCAGATGGGTGGGCTGAATGACGACAAAACCATGGGCAGCCCAGAAATTGACCAGCGGGCCATAGCCATTCAGCGAGGGAAGATAGAGCGAGGGTCCATGGCCATGGGACAGCACGATGACGGGCAAATCGTGCCCGCTGACCGGCGCGCTGATGCGGACTTCAAGATCGAGCGCCCGTCCCGGTGCCGACAGGGTAACGGGGGCCACAGAGATCACCGGTACTGGCGCATTGGTGGGGATATGCAGGGCTTCAGAAAGCAGTCTGTTCATTGAAGAATGGTCCTTGTGTTGACCGCCCCACCCCTGCCAAAGCGCCGCCCTGGATTGCCGCAATCGACGCAGTCGGGTTGATTGCGGTGCTTGGCGAATGCTGCTCGGCCATGCTAAATGGATGAAGTGGAGCGTTGTTCCGATTAAATACGGAGCGGTGTTCCGTTTGTCAACACTATGCGGAACTCTGTTCCGTTTTGTATGGGGAGCATCGGTGACCGAGGATTTGCCGGACCAGACCGAACAGGGAAAGAAGCCGCGCGTGCGGGCCGACGCGCAGCGCAATCTTGATGCCCTGCTGCTGGCGGCGAAGGCGGTATTTGCCAGCGCCGGCGTGGACGCGCCCGTGCGGGAGATCGCCGAGCGGGCAGGGGTCGGCGTCGGCACGCTCTATCGTCACTTCCCGCAGCGCGCCGATCTCATCAAGGCGGTGTTTCGCCGCGAACTTGACGCCTGCGCCGACGCAGCAACCCAATTGGCGCACACCAACACGCCGGGCGACGCGCTGGCGGCCTGGGCACAGCGCTTTGTTGATTTCATCTCAGCCAAACGCGGCCTGGCCGATGCGCTGCATTCCGGCGATCCCGCCTATGAGGCCTTGCCGGCCTATTTCGACGCGCGGCTGCGGCCCGCCCTGACGGAGCTGCTGAGCGCGGCCGTCGCTGCTGGCGACATCCGCGCCGGTACCGATCCCGACGAGCTGTTGCGCGCCATCGCGCGACTTTCCGCGCCCGGCCCGGATGGCGACACGGCGTTGGGGCGGCGCATGGTGGGCCTGCTCATCGATGGCTTGCGCTATGGTGCCAACGCTGGGGCCGACAAGTCCTAGGCTGGCTTATGCGCGGCTGGGGATCGCAAATTTTTGCGGGAATGACGCCATGCGGCTGAGGCGGTGCGGGCTTCGACGCCACACCGGGCTCACTCAGCCTAGCGTTGTCTTCCGGAAAATCACCACCGTCTCGGTATTGCCGTCGCCGCCGGTAATGGGGGAGGGGATCGACAGGCGGTGGGTGAAGCCCTCGGCGGCCATGAAGGCGATCATCTCGGTCAGCGCCGTGTCGATGGCCTCCTGGCTGGTGACGATGCCACCCTTGCCGACATTCTTCCGGCCGACCTCAAACTGCGGCTTGAACAGGATCACCGCATCGGCCCCCGGCGCGCACAGCGCCAATGGCGCAGCCAGCACCTTGGTAACCGAGACAAAGCTGACATCGGAGACCAGCAGGTCGATGGGCTCGGGGATCATCTCGGCGGTCAGATCCTTGGCGTTGACGCCTTCCATGCTGACCACACGGTCGCTGCCCTTGAGGCGCTTGTGCAACTGGTCGTGGCCGACATCGACGGCATAGATCCGGCTGGCGCCGCGCTCCATCAGAACCTGGGTGAAGCCGCCGGTGGATGAACCAATATCGACGCAGATCTTGCCATTGCTGTCGATGCCGCCGGCCTCAAGTCCCGCCACCAGCTTAAGGGCGGCGCGCGAGACATAATTGGCTGCCGGATCGCTGAGCTCAACGATGTCGTCCTTGCCCACCATCTGGTTCTGCTTGACGGCGGTGACGCCATTGAGCGTGACGGTGCCCCGCAGAATGGCGTCCCGGGCGCGGGCCCGGCTGGGCAGCAGGCCGCGCTGCTCCAGCGCCAGATCGAGGCGGATGCGCTCGCTCATCCCTGTACCAGGCGCTTGACCTTGGCTGCCGCAGTGTCCTGGTCCTCCTCATAGGCAATGGTGCCCTGGAAGGTGCCGTCGGCATTGACCAGAAAGGTCAGCGCCGTGTGGTTGACCAGATAATAGGGGTCGCCGGGCTCGCCGACCTTTTCCGAGAACACGCCAAAGGCTGCCTTGGCATTTTCAGTTTGTTCCAGACTGCTGGCGACCAGTCCGATGACGCTGGGGTCAAAGCCTTCGACATATTCCTTGACCATTTCCAGCGTGTCGCGCTCGGGATCAACCGAGACAAAGATGATCCGCAGATCATCGGGCGCCAGGCCAAGTTGGTCGCGAATGGCCGTGGTTTCGGCCAGCGTCGTCGGGCACACATCGGGACAGTAGGTGTAGCCAAAAAAGATCAGGCTGGGCGTGCCCGCCAGATCATCCTGGGTGAAGGCGCCGCCCTTGGTCGAGTTCAGCGCAAATTCCTGCCCGGTAATGCCGAGCGGCCGGGCCGGGGGCTGGAAGACGTAGAGGGCGGTGGCGCCGATCGCCACCACGGCGACCAGAACCCACAGGATAATGCGGAAATTGCGTAGCGTTTTCGTGTTCATGATGTCTCGTTGGCAAGAATGACTAGGCGTCGAGCGGCTCGGTGCCAGTCGGATTGCCATCGCGCGACAGGGTGATCTTCTCGATACGGGCTTCGGCAGCCTTCAACAGGCCTTCGCAATGGGCCTTGAGGGCCTCGCCACGCTCATAGATGGCAATCGACTCAGCCAGCGGGGCCTTGCCCGATTCCAGCTTGCCGACGATTTCTTCGAGCTGGGCCAATGCAGCCTCAAAGCTCAGAGTCTTTACGTCGTCATTGTCCGCCATCAGCAAATTCCTATTCGTCCAGGCGCCCAATGGCGCCGTCCATCAGCATGGCCACATGGTGCGAAACACCGCCGGCCAACCCCTTGAGGTCATAGCCACCTTCGAGCAGCGAAACAATGCGGTTACCGCAGCGGCGGTCGGCCACATCCATCAATTTTCCGGTAAGCCAGCCATAGTCTGCCGAGTTCCAGTTCAACTGCGCCAGCGGATCGCGTCCGTCGGCATCAAAACCCGCCGAAAGCAGGATCAGGTCGGGGGAGAAGTCATTCAGGGCCGGGATGATGCGCGTGAGATAGGCCTCGCGCATGGCCTCACCATCGGTATGAGGATCGAGTGGGGCATTGACGATATTGCCGACGCCAGTCTCGCTGGCCGCACCGGTGCCGGGGAACAGCGGCATCTGATGGCTTGAGGCGTAGAACACGCTGGGGTCGGATTTGAAGATGTCCTGGGTGCCATTGCCGTGGTGCACGTCAAAATCGATGATGGCGATGCGCTCGGCGCCATATTTGCGCTGGGCCTCCCGCGCCGCGATGGCCACTGTATTGATCAGGCAAAAGCCCATTGGCGTGGCGATTTCGGCGTGATGACCGGGCGGGCGGATGGCGCAGAAGGCATTGTCGACCTCCCCCAGCAACACCGCCGCGAGCGCCGCCAGGGCGCCGCCCAGGCCGGTGCTGATTGCAGCCAGCGAATTGGCCGAAACAAAGGTATCGGGATCGAGCTGGCCAATGCCTTCGGCGGGACGCGCATCGCGCAGCCTGGCCATATAGCGGGCGTCATGCACCAGCTCGGTCAGCATCAGATCCCCGCTCGGCGCCTCGCGTCGAATCAGCTTGTCGAAACGCGGACGGGCCAGCGCCTCTTCGACGGCGTGCAGGCGGTCGGCGCGCTCGGGATGGCCGTGTGGCGTAGCGTGGTCGGCATAGTTCGATTGACTGACAAGCAGCGTACTCACGCGGGGCTGGGCTCCTATGCTCTTGCATCCTCGTCTTGACGCGCCCCGTTGGCGTTGTCAAACAACGCAGCAGATCGCGAAGGACGCCATGACCCATTCCGACCCGAAAACGGCGCACGACGCCGCCGTCCTGCTGCGCGCCGGCCAGTTATGCGCCTTTCCGACCGAAACCGTTTATGGGCTGGGGGCCGACGCCACCAATGCTGACGCCGTGCTGGCCATCTATGAGACCAAGGGGCGACCGCGCTTCAACCCGTTGATCATCCATTGCGCTGATCTGGCGATGGCCGAAACGCTGGCCGAGTTTTCGCCGCTGGCCCGCCAGGTGGCGACGCTGTGGCCGGGACCGCTGACGCTGGTGCTGCCAGCGCGGCCCGACAATGGCCTGGCCGGTATCGCCATGGCCGGGCTCGATAGCGTGGCCATCCGCATTCCCGATCATCCCGTGGCGCTGGCTGTACTGGCCGCGGTGGGCCGGCCACTGGCCGCACCATCCGCCAATCCGTCCGGACGCCTGTCGCCAACCACCGCCGCGCAGGTGCGCATCGGCTTTGCCGGACGGGTGCCGGTGCTCGATGGCGGGCCCTGCCGGGCGGGAGTGGAATCCACCATTGTGCGGATCGAGGGGGATAAACTGGTGCAGTTGCGCGCCGGGGCCATGTCCCGCAACGCGATTGAGCAGGCTCTGGGCGTGAAAGTTGCGGTCGCCCCAAAGGGCACGGCATTGGCGGCGCCGGGCATGCTGGCGAGCCATTATGCCCCCCGGGCGCTGCTGCGGCTCAACAGTACGCCGCGCGCCGGCGAAGCCTATCTGGCCTTTGGCGACGGACCCGAATTTGCCGGTCCGGTGCGGAACCTCTCGCCCCGTGGCGATCTGCACGAGGCCGCCCGCAATCTGTTCGCCATGCTGCATGAACTTGACGCGGCAGGGGCGGACATGATCGCGGTTGCGCCCATTCCCGACGAGGGGCTGGGCGAAGCCATCAATGACCGGCTGCTGCGGGCTGCGGCCCCGCGCGACTAGTCCCGCACCTTGTAGGGCTTCTGGTCGCGCATGAAGCGCGCCAGGGCCTCAAGATCGGCATCGCCGCCGGGCGGCAGGATGACCTTGAGATTGGCGTAAAGATCGCCATCGCCATGCAGCCCCTTGCCCTTGAGGCGGAGCGCCTTGCCGGTATCCATGCCCGGCGGCAGGTTGAGCTCGACCGAGCCATCCAGCGTCGGTACCCGGACCTTGGCGCCGAGCACGGCTTCGTACAGGGTGATCGGCACATCGGTGCGGATGTCGGCGCCATCACGGCGAAACTGCTTGGATTTGGCAAAACGCACGGTGATCAGCGCATCGCCTGGCCCGCCCATGCCTGGTGAGCCCTGGCCCTTGAGGCGGATCTGCTGGCCTTCCTCGACCTTTTCGGGCAGCTTGACCGACAGCATCTTGCCATTGGGCATGCGCACCTGAATGGCGGCTGCCTTGTGGGCATCCTCCAGCGAAACGGTGGCGTTGACCACCACATCCTCGCCCTTCATGGCGCGTCCGCCCCCAGCACCACCAGCGGTAGCCCCGGCAAACGGGTCCCATTGTGCGCCGCCGGCACCGGTCGGGCCACGACCAGCACCGGCCGCGCCGCGTGGCTGCCCGCCAAAGCCGCTCATGAATTCCTTGAGGATGTCCTCAGCGGTAAAACCACCCTGCGCCGTGCGGCCACCACCGCGCTGCCCAGCACCCGGATTAAAGCCGGCAAATTTGGGATTGCCGTCGGCATCAATTTCGCCGCGGTCAAACTGGGCCCGTTTTTCTTTGTCATTGAGCAGGTCATAGGCGTTGGACGCCTCAGCAAATTTGCTGTGCGCTGTCGGATCGTCTGGATTTTGGTCAGGGTGATGCTTCTTGGCCAGCTTGCGATAGGCGGACTTGATGTCTTTTTCGCTAGCCGAACGAGGCACCCCAAGCACGGAATAGGGATCGCGCATTTGGTCCATTCAATTAATGCGGGCGTTGCTTCGCCCCGGTTTCGAGTCCTATATGGCCACGGGCCCCCGGCTTGTCCAGTTTTGCGCGACGATGAGATGAGATTGATATGCTCCAGACCCTGACTGAACGCCTGTTCGATGACAGCGATCGCACCGCGCTCGATCCCCTTGCACTGTTCGAGGAGTGGTTCGCGCTGGCCCAGGAGGCCGAGCCCAATGATCCCCATGCCATGGCCGTGGCCAGTGTCGATGCCGACGGCATGCCCGACGTGCGCATGGTGCTGCTCAATGGGCGCGACGAACGCGGCTTTGCCTTTTTTACCAATTTCGACAGCACCAAGGGTGAACAATTGGTGGCCCAGCCCAAGGCCGCCATGGTGATGCACTGGAAATCGCTGCGCCGCCAGGTGCGGATGCGCGGTCCGGTCGAGGTGGTGACGACGGCCGAGGCCGACGCCTATTTCGCCAGCCGCCCCAAGGGCAGCCAGATTGCCTCGTCAGCCTCGCTGCAGTCGCGGCCGCTCGACAGCAAGATGGCCCTGCTCGATCGCGTCTCCGAACTGGCCACGCGGATCGACGATGCCGAGGTGCCGCGCCCGGCCAACTGGTCCGGCTTCCGCATCGTCCCCACCAGCATCGAATTCTGGAAGGACGGCGAGTTCCGCCTGCATGATCGCGTCCGCTTTACCCGCAAGGCCCGCGGCGACGCCTGGAGCAGCGAGCGGCTCTATCCGTAATTTGGCACGGGTCTCCCGCTTTCCATTGCTGGCCGTCTGGCTTAAAACCCGAGACAGGCGGAGAGTTTGAGCATGGTCATGCAGCACGGTCCGGGGCGCCCGGTGCCAGTGGTGTTCACGGGGACACGGCGTGAACTGGCCGGCTTGCTGCTGCGCGGCTATGCGCTGCTGCTGCCCACCATTGGCCTGTATCGCTTCTGGCTGCTTACCTGGAAGCGCCGATTCTATTGGTCCAATACCGATATCGCCGGCGACAACCTCGAATATACCGGCAACGCCATGCAATTGCTGGTGGGGTTCCTCATCGCGGTGGCCGTGTTCCTGCCGCTCTATGCCATGGTTTTCTATCTCTCCACGCAATCGAACCAGGCCGCGATTGTCGGCTATGGCATGATTGGGGTCACGCTGTGGTTTCTGGCCGGCTACGCCATCTATCGGGCTCGCGACTTCCGCCTCTCGCGCACGCTCTGGCGCGGCATCCGCTTCGATCAGACCGGCAATGGCTGGGCCTATGCCCTGCGCCGCTTCGGCTGGAGCCTGCTGCTGATCGCCACGGCAGGGCTGGCCTATCCTTTCATGGCCGCCAGCCTCTGGCGCTATCGCTATGTTCACAGCTGGTACGGCGATCTGCGGTTCGGTTTTTTCGGCAGCTGGAAGCAGCTTGCCCTGCCATTCTACCTGACCTATGGCGCGGTATTGGTCGTGGGCGGCGCCGGGCTGGGGATCAGCATGGCGCTGGGCGTGTCCACCGATAGCCTTGCCGAGCCGCGCGCCTACCTCCCTCTGGTGATCGCGGCCTTGCTGATTGGCGCCTTGGCCTTGCGCTATCAGGCTCGCGAACTCAGCTCGATGTATTCAAGCGTCCGGCTCGGGGGCGCAGTAGTGACCGTCACGGTCTCGGCGCGCGCCCTGATCTGGCAATATGTGCTGTGCGGCATGGCCCTGATCGCAGCGTTTGCCGTGCTGGCCATTGGCGGCCTTGTCGTGCTGGGCGTGCTGGCCAGCGAGGCTTTTGCCGGCGGCGGCTTTGATCTCGAAATCTTCTTTCGGCAGATGCAGGGCAGCCTGATCACCCTGGCGGCCATCATCTTTGGCTATCTGCTGATGCTGGGCGCTTTCACCCTGATGACGGAGCTGTTCATCGGCCTGGGCTTCTGGCGGTTGATCGCCACCGGCGCCAGCATTGCCGGTATCGAGAGCCTGAACGTGGTGCGGGCGCGCGGCGAGGACAAGGCGCTGGCCGGTGAGGGCCTGGCCGATGCCCTCAATGTGGGGGCCTATTGATGACCATTGTCGGGCGCTATTACGATGGTCAGAGCGCGACGGTGCATACGGTGGCGCTGCACTATCTTGCCGAATATGACAGCGGCACGCTGCTGATCGGTGATGCGGCCGACGGTAGTGAAATTGCCCGCTGGGCCGCCAGCGACCTCTACCTCGTGCCGGGCCGCCGCGACGAAATGCGGCTGGCGGCCAGCGGCCAGCCGGCGGGCGCGCGTGTGGTGGTGCGCGGCGCCGACACCATTGCCCGCATCCGGGCCACGCTGCCCGTGCTGGGAACCAAGCAGCGCCGGGAAACCACGCGGCAGCGGCGCCTGGCGGTCACCGCGACACTGGCGCTGGTGGCGGTTATTGCCACCTATCTCTATGGCGTCCCCCTGCTGGCCAGCCGCATTGTCGGTCTGGTGCCACCGGCCTGGGAACTCCGCCTGGGCGCAACCGTGGCCAGCCAACTCCAATCCAGCCTGGGCGGGTTGCAGATCTGCGATCCCGACCCCGGCAGTCTGGCCAACCGCGCCTTGACCCGCTTTGGTCAGGCGGCCATGGCCGAAAGCGGTTCGCCCTTTGCGCTCGATATCAATATCGTCCGCTCCGACATCCCCAATGCCTTTGCCTTGCCGGGAGGGCAGGTCTTCTTCCTGTCGGCGCTGCTCGATCAGGCCCAATCCCCCGATGAATTCGCCGGCGTGCTGGCCCATGAGATTGGCCACGTCGCCCATCGGCATGGCATGGAGCAGCTGATCTCCTCGGCTGGCACTGGTGCCCTGATCGGCTTCATTCTGGGCGATATGACCGGCATATCGGTGGCTGCCGGTCTGGGTTCGACCATCATTGATGCAAGGTTTTCGCGCGATGCCGAGCGGCAGGCCGATGCCTTTGCCGCCCAGGTCGCCCACCGCCTGGAGTTCGATGCCAGCGGCCTGGTCGATCTGCTCAATCGCGTCGGCGAAGACGATGATTTTGCCAGGGCGCTGGCGCTGCTGAGCACCCATCCACTCACCGATGATCGCAAGGCCGCGCTGGACCGTTTGGGCCAGGACCGGCCCAGCGGCCTTGAACCGCCCTTCACCCCGGCGGAATGGCAAGCCATCAAGGCCATGTGCGGCGGCGCACTTGATCAGCGCGGCACCCCCATCAATGTCGGCGCGACCAAGACGAAGTGACGGGCTGCTGACAAATCTTCAAACTCGGGCAATACCTTGCTTCTATGACGAATAGTATCATGCCGCAAAAACGGGGTAGTGAAGCGGTGGCGGCAGCGTGCGCATACTGATCCGGACATCGCGATGGGCCATCTGGGCGCGCCGACTGGGCAACGTCGCGGTGCCGCTCGTCATCATTTCGGTGCTGCTGCACCGGCTGCGGCTGACCACCAGTGATGTGTTTCTGGTCGCCGCTCTCGCCGCGGGCCTCGTGGCGCTGATCGCCGTTCTGGTCTCCGTGCTCGCCCTGGCGCGCCTGTGGCAGACCGGCGATGTGGGCTGGGGCAAGGCGTTTTCCGGCCTTTTGCTCGGCCTGCTGTGTCTGCTGCCCTTTGCCTGGTACGGCAGTCTGGCCCTGAAATACCCGGCGGTCACCGACATTGCCACCACGACACGCGGGCTGCTGCCGCTGGTATTTGAGCCCGGAACGGCGGCCATGCCGCCGCCCAGACTGCTCAGCAAGGCGGAAGCCAAAATCGTCTTCCCCAATGCCGAGACCCGCACCTATCCGCTGGGACAGGCGCAGACCTTTGCCCTGGTTGAGCAGAGCATCGCGGATCATGGCTGGGATGTACGCCTGCTGCGGGCACCCAATGCGGCGCTGGACCCTGCCTTGATCAATGCCCAGACCATGACCATTCCCGGTTGGCGCGAGGAAGTCGTGGTGCGCGTCACCGGCGACGCCATCAGCGCCAGTGTCGATATGCGGTCGGCCTCGCTCAATGCCCCCCATGATTTCGGCGCCAATGGCCAGCGCATCGAGCGTTTCCTGGCCGATCTTGACGTCGCGGTGACCACGCTGTTGCGCGACACCCCCAGCGTCAACCTGCCCGACAGCGAGCCGGTTGAGCCGGTTCCTGCTAGCTAGGTCTTGTCGCGTCCATACGGGGCCCTGCGCCATCGCCCTTTCCCTTGAGGGCGCGCGGGGCAGGGCTTGTCATGGTCAACCAGACGGACTCTCCCTCATCCCCTCTATACAAGGGCGAGGGAAGCGCGCGACCGCCGCATCACCACGAGCGAGAGCTTTTTCAAGTCGTGATGCGTGTGCCCCAGGGGCGGCGTAGAACCCTGAGTTCGCCCCGGTCTTCGAGGTATTCCACATGGGCGGCAATGGTCATCTGCGCGGCCATCCGCACCGGCAGGCTGAGCCCGGGATAGATGGCGGCGACCAGCGCGCGCACATTGCGTGCCCCGTCCCGCACCGCGGCCAGCACCTGGCCATTGCGCATCAGCCGATGCGCCTTGAGTGCCCGGGCAAAGGCCGGGCCATTTTCAATGGGGCCGCCATGGGCCGGCACATAAAGCAGCTGGGGCAGGGCGATGACCTTGTCCAGCGAGGCCAGATAATCGGCCATCGAGCCATCGGGCACCGAGACCAGCGTCGAGTTCCAGCCCATCACATGGTCGCCGCTGAGCAAAATCTCGCCAAGCCCGAAGGCCAGATGGTTGGCGCAATGGCCCGGCGTGGTGTGCACACTGATCGTCAGGTCGCCAGCAGCAATGGTCTCGCCATCCACCAGCGTGCGATCGGGAACCAGATCCCAGTCGCAGGACCGGCGCAGCACATTGCGCTCAAAGCGCCGCAGCGGCCGCGACAGCCGGTGCCGCCCGCCAAACCAGACCGGTACATCATAACTGCGCGCCAGCCTCGCCGCTGCGGCGCTGTGGTCGCGATGGGTATGGGTCAGGATGATCGCCTCGAGCCGCCGCCCGGCCATGGCGCCATGCAGCGCTGCCAGATGCGCCGGGTCGTCCGGCCCCGGATCCAGCAGGGCCAGACGCTCGTGACCCAGCAGGAAACTATTGGTACCGGTAAAGGTGTAGGCGCTGGCATTGGGCGCGGTGATGCGCACCAGCCCGGCAGCAATCGGTACCGCCACGCCGGTCTGTGGGTCAAATTGGCTATTGAAGGTGAGGGTGGCGGCCATTGCACTCCCGCTGGCGGCAGATTATGAGATGGACATTCAAATTGTCGTGCGTCCCGCAAATGGATGCCGGTTCCCGTCGTTACATGGAAGGTATGAAATGGCCGTCACGTTGACCACGTCCAACACGCTCCTTGGCCTCTATCAGCCCAAGGGTGTCGCTGCCAAGCTGGCGTCCACTCTGGCAACTGTCGTGCTCGGCACGCTGTTGATTACCCTCTGCGCCAAAATCAGCGTGCCAGTCTGGCCTGTTCCGGTGACGCTGCAGAGCTTTGCCATTGCCGCCCTGGCCGCCGCCTTTGGCATGCGCATCGGCGTCGCCACGGTCGGCCTCTATCTGCTCGAAGGCGCCATGGGCCTGCCCGTGTTCGCCACTGGCGGTGGCCTGGTCTATCTGGTTGGCCCCACGGGCGGCTTCCTGCTCGGCTTCGTGGCGCTGGCCGCCATCGTCGGCTTTGCGGCTGATCGCGGCGCCTCGGGCAAGCCGCTGGCGCTGTTTTCGGCCATGCTGGCCGGTAATGCCGTGATGTTCGTGTTCGGCTTCACCTGGCTCGCCCTGATGGCTGGCCAGGCCGGCTGGATCGACCAGGCCAATGTGCTCGGCTCGGCCTTTGCCAAGGCCGTGCAGCCCTTCATCGTCTGGGACATTCTCAAGATGGCCCTGGCTGCGCTCACCGTCACCGGTGCCTGGAAGCTGATCGCCAAGCGCTAGACGCTGGTCCATATTTCAACGAAAGCCGGCCCCCGCGGCCGGCTTTCTGTTTTTGCGAGTATGCATGGCCGTCACCCCCTGGACTCTGCTCGATACGGCCAGCGTGCCCGGTGGCGAAGGCGAGCTGCGCCTGATGCGGCGCGGCAGCGAATTCTGTATCATGACCGGCTCCACCGCGCTGATGAACAGCCGCATGTCTGGCTCCGAAGAGGCGCTGGCCAGCCTGAGCTGGCAGGCTATTGCCGGCCGCCCCCGGTCGCATATGTTGATCGGTGGCCTGGGCATGGGGTTCACCCTGCGCGCCGCGCTGGACATCCTGCCCGCCGACGCCCGCATCACCGTGGCTGAACTGGTGCCCGCCGTGGTCGACTGGGCCCGCGGCCCGATGGCAGAGGTTTTTGGCACCTGCCTGACCGACCCGCGAGTCAGCATCCGTCTGGGCGATGTCGGCACCATGCTGGCGGGCGACAATCTCTATGACGCAATCCTGCTCGATGTCGATAACGGCCCGGAGGGCCTGACGCGCGATTCCAACCAGCAGCTCTATAGCGTCAAGGGCTTGCGCCGCACACTGAGCGCCCTGCGCGCCGGCGGTGTGCTGGCGGTGTGGTCCTCCCACACCAGCACGCCATTCACCAAGCGCCTGCTCACCGCCGGCTTTGCCGTGACCGAAGAAAAAGTCCGCGCCCGCGGCAAGAAGGGCGGCGAGCGCCACCACATCTGGCTGGCCAAAAAGCCGGGCTAGGGGAGGGGGCAAGGCGCCGTTGTCTTGGTCCCTCTCGTCCCGGCACAGCACTCCCATATGGTCGCCGGCCGCCATCAGATCGGGTCACCGGTGTGCACTGGCCGTTCCAGTAACAGAAAAGCCCGACCTCGTCAGAGGCCGGGCTGATTGGTCGGAGTAGAGTGATTCGAACACTCGACCCCCTGCTCCCGAAGCAGGTGCGCTACCAGGCTGCGCTATACTCCGTCATTATCCGCGATATGAGGCGGCTGGCCCGATTGGCCGGCGCCTGGCCGCTGCGTCACGCGCGATGCCGGCGTTATAGCTTTGCTTGCTGTGCCGTTCAAGCTGCTGCAATCGGGTTTTTATCGGCGTCGAGACCATGTTGCGAAGCACTGGCAAACCGTGTACGAACCGCGCCAGGAGGGGCGTCGCCAAGTGGTAAGGCACCGGTTTTTGGTATCGGCATTCCCAGGTTCGAATCCTGGCGCCCCAGCCAGCTTCTACCTAAGCCATTGATAAAACTCGCTTTCGCCAGAAAACGGCGCCCGGCGAGTCGCAGCTGTATTACATGGGTGTGTTACGTGCTCCGGAGCATGTCGCATTGCCAGCTATTTCCCACTGTTTTCGACGCGACGCCGTTTACTACTGGCGACGCTGGACACCCGCTCCCCGGCGCATCCTTTTGCAGATCAGTCTGGCCGTTAAGGATCCCCGAACCGCTCGCAGGCTATCGTCTGTTCTGACCGCCAGGAGCGAGGAGTTGTTCCCGCTTTGGTCAACCGGACATATGAACAAAAGTCAGCTGCTCAAATACCTGCATGACTGTCTGGCCAAAGGTCGGCCGCAGACCACGCGTGACGGGTTGCTCGACTTGGCCGAGGGGCTGGCATCGCGTGCCCTCGCCACCCGCGGATTGGCCGCCGAGCTGAGTAAGGGAGATCGAACCGGGCTTGATCGGCAATGGGGTCAACCGGGACTGGCGGACGACGTTGCTCGAGCAATGGCGCAAGCCAAGCGGCATCCCCCTGATCTTGAGACCTTCATCGACCAGTCCATCATGGCATCCCTGTCATTTGATAACGAGCCGACTGGTGGTGATGCGGAGCAGGCGGCTAAGGTGCGTCTGCTCGCTGCAGCCTCTTTGGCCTTCCAGGCTGCCAAAAACCTGAGCGTCAGTGACCTCGGTGTCGACCAGTTTGTCGCTGAAATTGGCAGTGGGCAGGGTTTGCCCGACAGCGCCGACAGTCGGGAACCTTTGACTTCATGGCTCGAACGCACGATCAAGTATCTCCTGGACTACAATCCCTATGCTCATGAAGGGCGCGAGGACCTCCTCGAGCTCGATTCCATTCTTGACGACGTGCAGCCGACATTGCTGGCGGATTGGATAAGGCGAGGAGGGCCGCGTGCGGGGTCCGCTGAAACGGATCACGAGTATCTCGAGCGCCAAGCCGAGGTGCTACGCCAGATCATGGACGATTTGCCCGAGCGAATTGAGGCATTTCGGCAAGGCGCCGAACCTCGAACTTCGTCCAAACAGGCAGAAGTGCCTTTAGTTGCCACCTCCGCGCCCGTAGCCGAGATGCTATCAGCCAAGAGCGCATCCATCGCAGCTGTGGCTGAGAAACTGGTCATCAAACAGCAGCAGCGCGAAAAATGGGATGAAAAAACCGCCAAGCAGGCGCGGTGGACGTATTTTATCTTTCCCAAGTTGATGCTTGATGAACACGGCATTTCGACGTTCTCAGAGCTTCGGCAAAGCCATGTCGAGCACTTTGACGACTTCCTTTTGGCCATCTATCCGTCCTTCGGACGAGGCGGGCGAGACCGGAGCAAGTCTATCGCCGAAGTGAGGGCCCTGTCCAAGAGCAAGGGTGCTGCTGGTCTGAACATCGTCACGCGGTCACGACATATGCGATTCCTCTCAGCACTTTTTGAGGCAGCCAGAGCCTCCGAGGACCTCGACCCCAGACTCAACCCCGCCGCCTTTACTGGAAAAAGCCCAGTACGGCCGCGTGACGAACGCGCCACCCCCAAATCCGATACCATGGAGATTTTCTTTCACGCGTCGGTCTTTGTCGGCTGCAAGAGCTTTGAAAAGCTGGACGAGCCGGGACCGCATGTCTTCCATCGAGCCGCCTATTTCGCGCCGATGCTGGCGCACTACCAAGGCATGCGACGAGAGGAATACTGTGGCTTAGATGTCGAAGATATTATCGTCGGTAACGGCAATCACCCCTATATCCATGTCTGCTTCAACCAGTTCCGCCGGCTCAAGAACGCTCAGTCGGTTCGCAACCTCTCGCTGCATCCCGAACTCATCAGGTTGGGCTTTCTCGACTACATCGAGCGGCTCAGGGCACTGGGCATAGAGCGGGCTTTTCCCGATCTTTACAGCCCCTCCAGCAGGTCCCCGCTGGGCGATCGCCTATACGATGAGCTCGACCCAATCCGAAAACGTCTGGGCATTACGCTGCACCAGTTTCGGCACTTTTTTAACAATGAACTCAAGCAGAAGCGTGTCTCCCACGAATTCAGGGAAGACATGATGGGGCACCGCGGCCGCTCCGAAACCACGGAGAGATATTGCGACCCGGTCATGATCGAGTTGCAGCGGGAGGACCTCGCAAAAATTGAGGTGCGCACAGGCCACCTTCAGCCACGGCCGATCCAACTCATTCCGTGGGTCGAGGCTAAGCTGACGCCGCCCTGGGCCCGTCCGGATCGGGCCAAACCGCGCTGACCGGAGGCCGAGGCGCTAAGGGGCCATGCATCGTCTTTGGTTCGAGCGATCGCAACACGTGGAGCCGGCTCCTCGTCGTGCAACAACATTCGATGGCTCGATTGGCTGGTCCTATCTGGATCTGAACTGTTCTTTCTCAGGATTGAGTGTCGCCCGTCAGTCCGGCCACCGCATCCCTTCTCAAATGCCGCTGACTTTGCCTCCGACCCGCTAGTGCTGGGCCTGTGAAACCAAAACTGCGATCGCTGCGCTGCGCACAATTAGAGAAGGGAGCCTGGCGGTTAGAGAAGGGAGCCTGGCGGTGGCCCTGACCCAGAAGTAGGCCGCTGACGCCTGCGGCGTTGCCCCGCGCCGATAGCACGGGGGTGTGATGATAGGCGGCCTGTTTCTGCGTCAACCTCGGGCTCGATGGTCTGAAGCTGGACAATGAACTGCGCACGGTCCGTCCGACGAACCCCCTTTTCTTTCGTCTCCTGTTCTTTTGTCCCGGAAATGGACGCCCCTTGGCGGCCACTTGGCGGATGGTTACCCCGAGGCCCCGCTTGGGGCTTAGCGGAGTAACCCGCTGTCGGCATGGTTGGACCTCGGAGGGTCCACGCCATGCTTCACTTTTCTTTCGACTAGGCGCGGCTTGCCGGCAGGCGCATCTTGGGACCGAACTTGGGGGCTTTCATCAGCAGCCGGCGCCCGAGCCAGGGATAAAGCGCCGCGATGATCCCGGCATGCAGGCGGAGCGGGGGCCGCACCTTGTCGGTGCTGGTGAGCAGGTCATTGAGCCGCGCCATGGTGGCGGGATCGTCCCGCCGCCTTGATCGCGGGCAGGGTGCTGAACACCATCAGCACCAGCGGCGCCCAACTGTGTGTGAAAGTGTTGGCGATTTCGTATTTGAGCTGAGCTACTCAGGGTTATGAAGTGATTTTGCCTGCTATTGGGGCAGCGGGCGTCATTGAACGCCCGCTGCCAAATTGCATTGCCCTTTAATCGGGATAGGTTATTGCGGTGTCGATGAAGTCGTTGGTAAAGGCCGTGGCCGGATCGTATGCGGTGATTTCGAAGGCACCGGCCACCATCTCATAGTCGGATGCGACTCGAATCGGATCAAAGGCACCGATCGGCAGGGTATTTCCTTGGCCCGGGATCACCTTGGACGCATATTCAAGTTCGAGTGCCGCGTCTTCGGCCTTCATGCTGACAGCACTGGAGAGCGCTTGGGAACACGGCTGGGGCGTGGTCAAGCAGAACTCAAAGGCCTTTTGCGTTACATGCACCATGGCGCGCTTGAGGTCGGTTTTGTCCTCGGCGGCGGCGCGGTTGACAAAATAGGTCAATCCATAAGGGTTGAGACCGTGGTCGCGCAGCAGAGCAAAGCCCAAGTCGTCACCGAAAACATTCTCGTAAATGAAGTGCACGCTATACATGTGCGTGGTTGCGTCGATGGCGCCAGACTGCAGCGCTGCCACCTTGGCGGTAGGCTGAATATTCACCCATTCCACAGAGCTGGGATCGAGATCCATGGCTTCGGCGATCGGCCCCCAGAACTGGCGGGCAGCATCTGACGCGGGGGCGCCAATCTTACGGCCGGGCAGGTCCGCTACGGTGTCGATGCCGGAACTCTTCTTCCAGTAAATTCCGTTGGCCGAGTCGTTATAGGCAACGAAGACCCCCATAATGTCGCTACCCTCCCCCCGGAACTGCAGCGCGGTCGGCATGTCGATAATGGCCATGTCGACCTGGTTCACACTGAGAGCGGTCGCTGCGGCACCGGAGCCATTCCCCTGGATGATCTCTAGGTCGACGCCGGCTTCGGCGTACCAACCCTGCTCCAGCGCATAATAGAGTGGGGCGTGATCACCGCCTGCCTTCCAGTTGAGCATCAGTGACAGTTTTTCCTGCCCGAGACTTGGGGCCGTCATTAGGGCAAGTAAGGCGATCGAGGTCGTTAGGTGTTTGCAGTTCATGGTGTCCTCCCTATTGGACTGCGCCCGGCTGGTTAATCCATGCCGAGCAAGGCGTAGATTTGCTTCGTGTATTGACCGAACTGCTCGCTGGTTTTGACCGACAACGTGCGGGGTTCGGGGAGATTGACATCAAAATGAGCGGCCATCCGCGCGGGACCAGCGGTCAGCACGGCCACTTTCGACCCCAAGAACACGGCCTCCTGAATGCCATGGGTCACGAACAGGATGGTCTTGCCGCTTTCTTT
Organism: Devosia sp.; assembly: GCF_030689745.1. GTDB lineage: Bacteria > Pseudomonadota > Alphaproteobacteria > Rhizobiales > Devosiaceae > Devosia > Devosia alba. The sequence continues at coordinate 7,835 of NZ_JAUYGL010000029.1, read as the reverse complement.
CCAGATGCGCATGAGTTCGAGGTTCATACGTTCACGGGTCAACGCATCCAGGGCGCCGAACGGTTCATCCATTAGGATGAGCTTGGGGTCATGCACCAGTGAACGAGCGATCGATGCACGTTGCTGCATGCCGCCCGACAGCTGAGAAGGATAGGCATCGGCGAAGTTGGCGATTCCAACCATCTCGATCAGATCGCGAGCGCGTTCTCGGCTGGCCGCCATCGGCAAGCCAAGGATTTCGGCCGGCAACAAGATGTTGTCCAGAATAGTCCGCCACTTTAGCAAGAGCGCCTGCTGGAACACCATGCCGATGTCCCGGCCCGGGGTGAACGGAGAGACTTCGTTGCCGATTTGCACGGTGCCACTGTCATGATTATGAAGGCCCGCCAGCACCTTGAGCAAAGTGGATTTCCCGCAGCCCGATGGCCCCACGAGCGCCACGAGTTGTCCTTCTTCGATATCCATGGTGACGTCGGATACGGCTAAGAACTCCTTGCCACCAAATCGATAGGTCTTGCTAACGCCCTCAAGCCGGATGAAGGGCTGCTTTGCAGCTGGACTGGTCATGGGGAGATTCCCTTGCGGGTAACAAACACGTATTCGAGCGCGGCGACGGTGCCATAGAGCAACACGCCAAGCCCCGTGATTAGCAACAGCGCCATCATCATCGCCGAGGTGTTGAGCGCGTTCTGCTGCACCAACAGAAAATAGCCAAGGCCACTGTCAGAGGCGATAAACTCACCCACTACCGCTCCCGCTACCGCCAGAACCGCTGCCACTTTCATGCCCGAGAACAAGAAAGGCAGCGAGCCGGGCAACTGGATTTTGGTGAATATTTGCCAGCGATTGCCCTTGAGTGATTTAACTAGGTCGAGCAACTCGGGCTCGACCTCGACCAGTCCCCGATAGGTGGTTAGTACGATCGGAAAGAAGCAGATGGTAAAGGCGATCAGCATATTGGGGAAAACACCGTAGCTGAACCAGATGATGAACAGCGGCGCCATGGCCACTTTGGGCACCATGTTGAGCGTAATCAGCAGCGGCATCAGCGCGGCATTTAGCGCCGGTATCCAGACGAACAGCACCGCCAGAGCAACGCCCACGACCACGGCAATGCCATAGCCGCCGAAGATCTCCAGCGCCGTGATCCAGGTGTGGCGCAGCCAGTTGTAGGACGGCTCGCCCAACGCCAGAAAGGTATCGATCGGGCCCGGCAATATATAGGTCGGTACCTTGCCGATGCTCACGGCCAACTGCCAGAACACCAGGAAGCCGACATGGGCGAGCACCGCATAAAGATGGCCGCGTACGAAGCTGGGCATTTACGCTCTCCTAGAACTCGCCCGAGCGAACTTCGAACTTGGACGGCTTGCCATGGGTCGGCTTGCCGGACTTGACCCATTCGGCGACCCAACGGATCATCGGGTCGATCGACACCACCGGATTGCCAAAAATGCCGTTGGCCTTGTCGCAGTTGACCAGCAGGCAACTGTCGGCTTCCTCATTGACGAATTTCGGCTCGATGCCGAAGGCCTGGCCGAACCGATTAGCAAGGTAGCGAATGCTCAGAGCCTCAGGGCCGCCGACATTGATCGGCGTGGCCGGGCTTTCGCACTGGCCGAGCATGCGCAGGAACTGCGAATTGGCATCGCCCTGCCACATGATGTTGACGTGACTGGTGGCTAGGGGCACGGGCTGGCCGGCGAGCACCCAGCTGGCCACTTCTTGCATCACGCCGTAGCGCGGATCGATGGCATAGACGAAGCGCATGATGCGGCCCGGTGTGCCGTATTTTTTGGAGTAATGTTCAAAGGTGCGCTCCCGGCCAACCACAGAGTTGGCATATTCGCCGGGACGGGCCATCGGCAAAGTGCGCTCGGTCACTCCGCCATGCAGCGGATTGGACCATGGATAGACGTGAATGGTCGAAAACGAGACGATGCGGGAGTTGCGGAACGCTTCGGCGGTGATCTGAGGCGCGATGGTATTCATGGCCCAGAGGAAGTCCTCGCGACCGCGATAGTCAAACTTGAGTCCGGCCATGTAAATGACGTTGGCTACCTTGGGGAGGGCATTGACGGCATCGCGATCGAGCAGATCGCAGGCGATCGTCTCTATGCCCCAGCCATTGAGCCGCTCCTGCAGTCCCTCCTCGGAGAAGCGTGACACGCCGATGACCCGCTTTTGCGGGGCGGCCTTTTTGGCCATTCGGGCCATGGTGACGCCGATCTTGCCGCCAACGCCCAGGATCATGATATCCCCGTCCAGGGTGTTGAGGTCGTCCACTACACCCTGCGTTGGAACCGACATGAAGTCTTCCAGATGGTCGACGTCCACGAAGTGGTCCGGCAAGTTGGAGGCGGTAAGGATTTGGGGCACAGTGGGGCGAGTCATGTCAGTTTCCTTGAGTTTTCTGAGAGCACTGAGTCAGGCAACAAGCGGTCGGTCCTTGCCGCGTTCGGAGAGCCAGCGTTCGAGATTTGCCGTGACGAAACTATCGTCGTTCATTTCGGGATATTGGGTGTGGACCCGGTCGATGGCCGCTGCCTGACCAGGGCTGAGAACCTCGTCGGGGTCGAGGCACCAGGTGCCTTCGAGCAGTCCTTGTCGGCGCAGCACTTCGAGACACCCCGGAATGCAGCCCTTGAGATTGTTGTGCGCATCATAGATCGCGCCATTGCAGTCGGTAACGATGGAATCGAGCGCCAGAATGTCCTCCGGCACGTCAGCGCCATCGGGCAGCGCATGAATGCGGTCGAGCATGGCCACGGCGGGACGCACCCAGACGCTCCAGTGGCCGAGCAATCCGCCGCGAATGCGGGCGCGCTGTTCCGATTTCCCGTCGGCAGAGCGCACTACAAAAGGCACCACGAGATCAAGGCCAATATGGTCGTCATTGCCGGTGTAGAGGGTGATGCGATCCTGCGCACCGGCGTCATATACCGCACGGACGATGTCAATGGTGCGGTAGCGATCGAATGGCGCCATCTTGATGGCCACCACATTGTCAAGCTGGGCGAAGCGCAGCCAGAAGTCATAGCTGAGATGGAAGCCGCCCACCGCCGGCAGTAGCGCAAAGCCGATAACCGGCATTTCGGTGGCGACGCGCCGGCAATGCTCGAGAATATCGTCCTCGCTGGAACCCCTGAGCCGGGCCAGATTGAGCAGGACCGCGTGATAGCCGAGACCACGCGCCGTCTCGGTTTCCGCAACGGCTTGGGCTGTGTTTCCGGTGACACCTGCGATCAGCAGTTTTTCCGCCCCACCCCAGTCCCGCATGGTCTGTGCGGCCAGGGCCAGCACCGGCTCATAGAGACCGACCTCGCGGATTGCGAACTGGGTAGTGTGCACGCCAATGGCCAGCCCACCTGCACCAGCGTCTGCATAATAGCGGGTCACAGCGCGCTGGCGCGTGCGATCCAGCTGGCGGCTATTATCGAGGACCAGCGGATGTGCCGGCAGCACACAGCCTTGACGCAGGGCGGTGAGGACGGTTGCAGGCAATTCCTGGACGTATCTGAAACTCATCATAGGCTCCTAAACGGCTAGTTTGTCGGTCGGCGCCGCAGAAGAAAAATGGGCGACATCCATGCGCGCAAGCGGCTCGGCGATGCGAGCAGGAGCGAACTGCATCTGCTCCAGAACGTCCTTGCGGACATCGATACCCGGCGCAATTTCGGTGAGCACTAGCCCTTCGGCGGCGGTGACTTCAAACACGGCGCGCTCGGTCACCAACATTGCGGTTTGCCCGCGATCACGCACCCCGGCGCGCACGTCATAGGTAATCGAGTCAACGCGCTCGACAAATTTACGCACCTTGCCTTCTGTGCGGACATTCAGGCCGTGCCCGCCGAAACCGGCGTCGAGACCATTGGTAGTGAAGGTGCCGGCAAACACCAGACGTTCGGCGTTGTGGGCAATGTCCATGAAGCCGCCTGCGCCCGGATTTGCCGCGCCGAAACGCGAGACGTTCACCACGCCCTGCGCATCGAATTGCGCGAAGGACAGGGCAGCGAATTTGCATAACCCGCCATCGATAATGTCGAACTGGGATAGCCCATCGACGATGGCGTCGGGATTGATATTGGCGGAAAACTGCCAGCCCGGCATGACGATGCCGCCATAGGCTCCGTGCTCGGTAGTCGAAGGGTAGCGCGCCAGTGCCCCATTGTCGAACAGCCCCTGCTCGGCCATCACCAGAGGTACGTCGGTGGCCGCGCCAAAGCCGTAGATCGCCAGTTCGTCCTGCCGCACTTCCCGCGCCACCCGGCGAGCGATGATTTTGTCCAGCGACATGGGCACGCGCGGCAGATCGGCTAGATCCATTCGCCGGCCGGAGAAATAGGCGGTCTCGTAATCCGTATCGGTAGTCATCATCATCTGTGAATCGACCACGATGCTGTCGACGAACAGGCCCGGGACGCGAACTTGCGAGGCCGGACGAGCGTCCACGATACGGCGCACCTGCGCAATCACCCGTCCACCACAAGATTTTGCGGCAATTGCAAGCGCCAGATTGGCGGTGGTCAGTGGTTCATCCTCCCACGACAGATTGCCTTGTTCATCCGCACTCGACGCCCGTATAATGGCCACATCGATAGGCCAGCTTGGATAGAATAAATAGTCGCGGCCCTCGAACTGGATTAGCTTGATCAAATCATCCTGAGCCTTGGCGGTGAACTTGCCGCCGCCCTGGCGCGGATCGGCATAGGACCGCAGCCCCACCTCGGTGAGATAGCCCGGACTCTTGCGCGCCACTTCGCGCAGCCAGTGCATCGACGCGCCGATGGGCCAGGAATAGGCCTCGACGCGGTTTTCCCGAATGAGCCGCATCAATTCGGGTCGCTTGCCGGTGGCAGGATTAACGGGATTGATGAACGAGCCCGACACGATGCGCTTCATCAGGCCCTCACGGGCGACATGATCCATGCCCTTGATGCCCATGGCGTCGCCAACGCCGCAGGGAAAATAGAATGTCAGATCACGGGGACCATCCGTCTCGACAAAGCGCTCGCCGAGCGCCAAGAGCACCGCGTCGGGCGTAACCCAGCCAATGACCCCAGAACTGGCAACGGTGGCGCCATCGGGAATCGAGGCAACGGCGTCGCGCGCGGAAACAATTTTACTCATGATCGACCTGAAAATCTTGCCAAGACGGTCTGTGCAGCGACTGACTCGACGTCTTGCTTGAAGTGGTCCGATGCGGTGGCATCGAGTTGTTCGGCGTCCGGCCGCAGCCGGGCAAAATAGCGTTTGGTGGAAATCATGGCTTCAGGCGGGCGCTCGGCGAGACGCAAGGCCACGATCGTGGCCGTGGCAACCGCAGCTGCCGGTTCACTCACCTGATCGGCGAGGCCCAGGCGATGCGCCTCGGCTCCGTTGCAATCAAAGGCTCCCCAAACCAGCGCCCGCGCCCGCACCAGTCCTACCCGCGACACCAACGCTTCCAGTCCCCAGGGCGGCAACCAGCCATTTTGCGCTTCGGGTAAGGCCCAACGCGCATCACTGGCAGTGACCACCAGATCGCAGCTCAGAGCCAGAATGGCGCCGCCGCCCAGAGCATAGCCCTCGACCGCCGCAATCACTGGCACATCAAGCTGCGCTATGGAGCGTGCCACCGCGGCCGTCGCTGCCTCATGTTCGGCCATTGCCACCGGCGAAAGACCGGCGAGTTCCTTGAGGTCACTGCCGGCGCAAAAGGCCGGCGTAGCGCCGGTCAGTAAGACTGCGCGAATGGCCGAATCGGCCACGGCGTCGGTCAGTGCTGCCGACAATTGCGTCATAGTTGCCGTACCCAGCGCGTTGCGGCGCTGCGGCCGGTTGAGCGTGATCACGCGGCAGGCGCCATGGTCGGCCAGCAGGAGATGGGAATCAAGGCTCATGCGTCGAGCCTCGCGCCGTCGCGGTTCAGCAGCAGGCGCAGATCACGCCCGTCAATATCACGCGGCGCCATATTCTCACGAACCGCCAGCGCGGCGGCCAGACCGATGGCGTGACCATAGCCAAAGCACTGCGCCGTGACCCGCGCGGAAGCGACCGCCTCATGTTCGGCAGAGAGACATCGACCGGCAACAAGTAGGTTTTCGCCACGGGTCGGGACGAAGCAACCATACGGCACTTCATATACATCATCGAACAGCCATTCGACACGAGGAGAGCTGCCCGAGTGCAATTCGATTGGCCAGGGCGAGCGGACGATGCCATCGGCGAATTTGCGCCCGGCAAGAATGTCGCCATTGAGCAGCTTATGGGTCCCTTCAACCTGGCGGGTCTGTCGCACGCCAACCTGCACGCCGGTATCATTGACGAAGGCTGTTTCGCAGCCCGCCAGATGGGCTTTGAAAAAGCGCGCGTACTCGCGAGTCTGCCGACGTCCTTCGGACTCGGCTTCTGTGAAATCAGCATAGCGCAGCGGATTGAGCTCACGCCCATCGGCACCGGTGATACGGGTGCAATTGCACAGCAGCTCACCGGGGCGCGTGGTCGCAAACAGCCAGATCTTGGCTCTGGGCAAGCGGTGCGTGCCCGCAGCATTGGCCTCGGCAATTAGGGCGCTGATGCTCGGCGGCATGATGGTGTCATCACCATAGGCTGCCTGAAAGCGTTCTACATCGACCCCACCCAGACGGAAGATCATGGTTGGGTTCTGCACCCGACCATTCTCGCCGATAAAACTAGGCAGGCCAGCCATGGCCACGACGTCAGCATCGCCAGACGCATCGATTGTGATCCGGGCGCGGATATCGAGCGCCCCCTGCTTGGACCAGGCCATGACGCCGGCGACAGCATCATCGCCATCGAGCAACACCTCTGTGGCAACCGCATGATAGATCACCGTCACGCCGGCATCGGCGAGCAAGGCATCGGCAGTTTCCCGCCAGATCAGCGGGTCGTGGACCCGAGTGAAGGTCTTGCCGTAACGCACTGGATCGGCAAGCCCGCCACGCGCCGACAGCTTACTGATGAACTCATCGGCGAAGCCAAACACCACCTGCTCTGGTTTGCGGGCAATGTCGCTGGCAGCATAGAGCCCGCACACAGTGCCGGACAGCCCTGCAACCGCACCGCCGCCGCAAAAGCCATACCGCTCAAGCAGGATCACCGACAGACCGCCGCGTGCTGCCGTCACCGCTGCGGCTACACCGGCCGCGCCACCACCAACGATCAAGACGTCAGTGGTCAACCGGGTTACAGCGCGCTTATCGATGGCCTCCAACCGCATGCCTAGTCTCCTCAGAGTTCTCATATACAGTTGATATGTCAGACGTTGACGACATGCCTACCAATTGTCGCCGAACGAGTCAAACGCTATGGTGCCCTTCAAATCAACAATGCGGAGCGCAGACATGTCCGATACCAACATCCCAGTAGCAGGGCCGGAACTGATCTCCGAAGTCGCCTATTCGGCGATCCAAAATCTGATTGTTACTGGCCGTCTCCGTCCCGGCTCGATGATATCGGAGAACGATCTGCGCGAAGAACTGAACTGCGGTCGCACCCCGATCCGCGAAGCACTGCAGCGCCTCAAACTGGAAGGGTTTGTCGAAATCCATCCGCGCCGGGGGGCCTTGGTGACAACCATCGACATTCGCCAGCAGCTCGAACTGCTTGAAGTGCGCCGACCTTTGGAAAACCTCATGGTGCGCCTGGCGGCACGGCGGGCCACGCCCGACGAGGGACAGTCCATGCGTCAACTCGCCGATGAAATGGACGCTGCGGTGCAGCGGGACGACCGCGACAAGTATCTCGGCATCAATCGCGCGATCCATGAGATCGAGGCCCAAGCTACCAAAAATGTTATGCTGATCAAGATGATCCGCCAAGTGCATACGATG